>PFUQ01000101.1 GCA_002790175.1 Flavobacteriales bacterium CG_4_9_14_3_um_filter_32_8 | reverse complement strand
ACTTTAACGGTATGATTATTTTCATTAATAACAAAATAGAGGGAGTAAGGGAATTTATTAATTTTTAAAGCACGGATATTTTTATAGTGCACAATAAAAAAGGATTTTTTTTCAAAGAAAGGTAGGTGTCATTTAGCAAGTTTAAGAAATTCTTAGCATCTAATGTGAATAACTTTGATTAATTGAATTTATAGATTATGACTATTTATATTCTAGTGCTACTAATTTTGCTAACTTAAAAAGTTTACTTGAGTTAGATGAAATCTAAAGAAATATAAAAGTGTAGCAAATGCTACGCTTAGGTAGGGTTACTATGCTGCCTCCAATACCTCTATATTTTCTAATACTATAATATACTCGGTGCCTTTATTAGCGGAGGAGTTAACTTTTAAGTTTCCACCTATCATTTCAATTCTATTTTTTAAACTCGAAAGCCCAATACCAGATTTCTGATTAATAATCTCCGAACAAAAACCTACACCATCATCTTTTGTTTGAATGAGCAATTTGTTATCATGATAATGAATGCCAATTGTTAGTTCATTAGCTTGTGCATGTTTTATGGTGTTATTAATAATTTCCTGAAGTACTCGGTAAATATTTATCTCTACTTTTTCTGAAAATCTTTTATCGACAATGGTTGATTCGAAAATTATTTTACATGATGAATTAAGCGATTCTATTGTTTCCCTTATTGCAGTCTCAAGCCCAAGTTGTATAGCTTTACACGATAAATTATGGCTGATGGCTCTAACCTCTTTAATAGAATTAACAAGTAATGTTCCAATGTTAGTAATTAATTCCATCCCTTCTTTATGGTCGGAACAAGTTTCTTTAATCGCATTAATTTGCATGTTAGAGGCAACTAAAATTTGTCCAACTCCATCATGTAAATCTTGTGCTATTCTTGTTCGTTCATTTTCCTGTACAATAATTAATTGTTCTCTAAGGTTTAAACTATCTTCTGCTAATTGTTTTTTTTCAGTAATTACAGTTTGTAAGGCAAGATATTGAATTTTAGTGCCATTAAAATTATTAATAGGAAGTATTACAGCATCCACCCAATAATAAGTTCCATCTTTAGCTTTGTTTTTTATTTCACCATGCCATACTTTGCCATCCGCTATGGTTTTCCACATGGTTGCAAAAAATTCTTTTGAATGATATCCTGAATTGACTATGTTGTGGCTTTTTCCTTCTAATTCTTTTTTAGAGTATTTTGAAATTTCACAAAATTTTTGGTTAGCGATAAGAATTTTTCCATTCAAATCAGATATGCAAGAAATAATGTTGTGGTCTATCGCATTTCTGTATGAACTTAAGAGTTCAAATAATTCAACTTTTTTTTCTTCCTGTTTTCGATATTTTAATGTTATAATGGCGGTAATAATGATAGCAATCACAGAAATACATCGGTTCATCAATATCATCCAGTTAAATGTTTCTGGAGAAGAGTGAAGAAGAGGTTTTAATAAAATTAAAAAAATGGAAACGATGGTAAAAATAACAATTGTTTTTTTTGTTTCTCTCAAGATAAAAGTAAAACAACAGAGGTACAAAACACCCAATGCAACTCCTAACGGTATTAATAAATCAAAAATAAAAATAACAACTAACCCCAAAAACGAGAAAAGTTGAGCATAGGAAAGCAATTTAATTTTTTGCATAATATATATGGGTAATTGACCTTCTAAAGGAATTTAATAATTTTTTTTACTACTACTAATAAGCAATAATAAAGAATATTTAACAAATAAAAAAAATTACTTTTATTTAAGTCTTCTGCTTCTTTTTCTTAGCCGCCGGGAACAAAATGTTGTTTAAAATTAAACGGTAACCTGGTGAGTTGGGGTGTAAGTTTAAATCGGTAGGTGGGTCGCCTACCATGTGTTGGTAATCTTCTGGGTCGTGTCCACCATAAAAAGTCCAAGTTCCTTTTCCCATTTCACCGTGTATGTATTTTGCACTGTTCAGCGATTTGTTTTCGCCCATCACCAACACGTTCGATTTTAAAAATTGTTTGTTAAAACCTGTTGTTTGTCCGAAGAAACCGTTAATAATACTTTCATGATTTTGGCAAAGCATTGTTGGAACGATGTCCCACTTTGCCGAAAACTCAAACAAGGTAAAATTATCTAAGTTTTTAGGGGTCATCGTATGTGTAGGAGTAGCATCGATGTTAGAAAACTCATATTCGTTGGGGTTAGTTTTTAAGGTAAAATCTTTAAACGCATAGGTTTTTGTAAAATCCAATTGAGTAGTATAGTTGGGTGTTGTTCCATCACCATCAAACATGGCTTCGCAAATGTCAATTCCTTCGGCAGCCAAAGCAATATCTATGGCATCAGTTCCAGAGCACATGGCAAATAAAAAGCCTCCACCAGTTGTAAAATCTTTAATGCTTTTACTTACCGCCAATTTAAGTTGGGATACTTTAGAAAAACCTAATCGGGTGGCAGTTTCTTCGTTGTATCGAACTTGTTCTTGATACCAAGCTGCATTGCGATAATGGCTATAAAATTTACCATATTGTCCAGTAAAATCTTCGTGATGAAGATGTAGCCAGTCGTATAAAGGCAGTTTCCCTTCAATAATTTCGGTATCATAAAGCACGTCGTAAGGAATTTCGGCATAGGTTAAAACTAAGGTAACGGCATCGTCCCAAGGTTGTTTATTTTTTGGAGAATAAACAGCAACTTTTGGAGCTTTTTCTAATTTTACTACATCCATATTTATTTCGGGGTCGGCAATTTCATTTAAAATGGCGGTAGATTTTACATCTGCAATTACTTCAAAAGAAACGCCTCTGATGATTAATTCATCTTCGATGGTTTTGATGTGTTTCATCATAAAACTACCACCCCTATAATTTAGTAACCAATCAATTTCTACATTATTTTGTAAAACCCAATAGGCAATTCCATAAGCTTTTAGATGATTTTTTTGGGTATAATCCATGGGGATAAGCAAGTAAGTGGCACTTACTTTTATGGAGAAAAGAAAGAATAGAAAGAAGAAAGCTATTTTTTTTAGGAAAATCATATCCACTCTAAATTACATATAAATTGGAAAAGAAAGTAATTTTTTAGATAAAATAGGTTAAAAAGGTTCATTATTATCTTCATTATCATTCAACCCATAATCAAAATTATCATCTGCAATATCGTTCATTTTAGAAGGTTTTGTTACTGTTTTATCAGTATCAAAATCTTCACCAACTGGCATAGTTGCAAAATTAGAGTTATCAAAATCATTAAAATCATTCATTCCTTTATCAAAATCTTGGAATTTTGCTAAATGATCGATGAACTTGAGCTGAATAGAACCTACAGAACCATTTCGGTGTTTTGCTATAATAATATTTGCCATTCCTGTTGTAGGATTGCCTTGCTCATCTTCGGTTAATCCATAATATTCTGGTCGATGAATAAATTGAACCATATCTGCATCTTGCTCAATAGAACCAGATTCTCTTAAATCGGAAAGTTGTGGTTTTTTGTCTCCACCTCTGGTTTCAACAGCTCTACTTAATTGTGAAAGTGCTAAAACGGGTATGTTTAATTCTTTGGCAATACTTTTTAATGAACGAGAAATCATACTAATTTCCTGTTCTCTATTTCCATTTTTATTATCACCACCACCAGTCATTAATTGTAAATAATCGACAATTAATAGTTGTATGTTTTCTTTGGCTTTTAATCTTCGTGCTTTGGCTCGCAATTCAAAAACAGATAAACCTGGGGTATCATCAATAAATAATTTTGCCTCTGCTAATCCCTGTATTTTAGCATGAATTTGGTGAATTTCATCATTTCTTAAATTTCCACTCCTTAATTTTTCGGCTGAAATTTCTGATTCGGCAGAAACCAACCTGGTAACTAATTGAATGGATGACATTTCTAAAGAGAAAAAAGCTACTGGAATATTAAAATCTACGGCAGCATTTCGTGCTAAAGAAAGTACATAAGAGGTTTTTCCCATCGCTGGACGAGCAGCAATAATCACTAAATCTGAAGGTTGCCAACCGGAGGTCATTCGGTCTAAAGCAGTAAACCCAGAAGCAACTCCTATTACGCCTCCTTCCTTGTTTTTGGCATCTTCAATTTGTCGAAGAGCAACATTAATAAGGTCGGACATCGATTCGTAATTTTTTCGAATGTTACCTTCGGCAACGGAGAATAAACTACTTTCTGCTTTATCCAATAAAGTAAAAACATCTGTTGTTTCGTCGTAAGCATCAGTAATAATTTCGGATGAAATACGAATTAATTCTCGTTGAATGTATTTTTGAGAAATGATACGGGCATGAAATTCAATGTTTGCAGCAGAAGCTACCCGATTGGTTAATTGAGTAATGTAATAAGCTCCTCCAACAATATCAAGTTCTCCCTTCAATCTTAATTCGTTGGTAACGGTTAAAATATCAACAGGGTCAGATTTTGAAAAAAGATCTTGGATAGCTGAAAATATTTTCTGATGCGTTTCCTTATAAAAACTTTTGGGTTGAAGAATGTCAATAACGGTATTAACGGCTTCTTTTTCGAGCATTAAAGCTCCCAAAACCGCTTCTTCTAAATCAATTGCTTGAGGAGGAAGTTTGCCATGTTCTAAATTCGGTATCGCCGAAAAAGAAGATCTTGTCCTTTTTCTAGTCGTTATTTTATCTGTTTCAGCCATTTACCAAAAATACGAATAGTGAAGTAATAGATGATTAGTTTTTTGCAGAATATTCTTCTTTCTTTTTAAACGGTTTTAAATGATTAAAGTTTAACTGATTAACAAATTATTAACCTCTTATGAACAGAGTTATGAATAAATCAATAGCGTCCTAAACGATTTTAAAAAAGATTCAGATTGCTTGATTTTATTAATTTTTAGCTGTTTTATTGATGTTGTGGATTGATTTGGGCTTAAATTATCTTGCTCTTTTTCTTGACCCATTCGGCTACGCTCAGGGTAAATTCCAAGAGCCAAAAATCAAGAACAAACG
>PFUQ01000054.1 GCA_002790175.1 Flavobacteriales bacterium CG_4_9_14_3_um_filter_32_8 | reverse complement strand
TCTTTAGAAGTTGTAATTTTCATCCGCTAAAATGTTTCACCTAAATTGGTGAAAATAATTGAAAGTGAAAAGTCTTTAAAGCATTAATTTTATTGACTTTTCAACTTTCTTTTTAACATTCGTCTGCGGATTTAAGGTTTAAATAAAAAATTAATTCAGTTGCTTCACTAAGTATGAATAAAGTACTAACAATAATAGGTTTTTTTGTTTTATTGAATACGCTTACTGGGCAAGTCCTTTTTAATCAATCCTATCATAATTTAGGGGATGTTACTAAGGAAGATGCCAAGTACTTTGATTTTACATTAACCAATGCCGGAACTGTTAATGCAGTTGTTTTGAGAGTGGAAGAACCCTATGGAATAGATGTCAAGTTTTCAAAAAAAGAAATATTACCAGATAGTACCATCATTGTTAGAATAAAATATACGCCTAAAAAGAAAGAGCAATTTAAAAAAAACATTCCTGTTTGGGTAAGTGTAAATAATGAACCCATCACTTTTACCTTAGAAGGAAATGCCCTAACTTTTGATGTCAACGAAGCACTACAATGTCCTGACTTTAAAATAAAAAAACAAGAGCAAGAATTAAGATCCGATTTAAAAATTAGGGTGATAGATATCAATACAAAAAAACCTATTAAGGATGCACAGGTTGAGGTTATTTGGGATGGATTAATTTATAAAAAACTAAAAACCAACAAATCGGGAGAAACCATTCAAAGTTTAAAATGGGACAACTACTATTTAGTTGTTAACGCTGATGGTTATGGCACCAAAGAACAAGATTTTTATGTGAATGAAAAAAACGGATTCATTGAATTTGAATTAGGAGAACCTACAGCAGAAGAAATAATTGCAATAAAAAAAGATACTGTGGTGCAAGAAGTTGTGATAATCGAGCCTAACGATAGCATCTCAACAAAAGAATTACCAGTAAATTTATTTACTCCCAACAATGTTGTTTTTTGTATCGATGTTTCTGTTTCTATGAAACAACAAGGAAGGCTAGATTTGCTTAAAGCGGCAATGATTGAATTATTAAATGGTTTAAGACCAATTGACAAATTAGCCATTGTAACTTATGCTTCTTCAACTGAAATCGCTTTAGAATCGCAATATGTTACCGATAAAACTTCGATAACTCAACTTATTCAAGACTTAACGGCTGGTGGTTATACTGCTGGTGGTAAGGGAATTAAAAAAGCATATCAAGTTGCCAAAGAAAATTTTATTGACGGCGGAAATAATCAAGTAATTATTGCAACAGATGGAGCTTTTAATTTAGATAAAGGAGATAAAGGAATATTGGAGAATGTAGCAGCCAACCTAAAAAAAGGAGTTACTATTTCTGTAGTAGGAGTTAAAAATGAAAAATGGACTGTCGAATCCATGTCTGATATTGCTACAACTGGAAATGGACATTACATCCACATCCAATCTTACCAACAAGCCAAAAGTGTTTTGATGGATGAAATAAAATTGAACTCTAGAAAAAAATAATTCATTCCTGATTTATAGATTTGTTTGAAAAATGAAAGGAGATAAAATTATCGATACTATAAACTCCCCTTTCCTTAGGAGAGGGGTTGGGGGTGAAGCAAAGAAAAAAATTGCCATACTTGGCTCTACTGGTTCTATTGGAACTCAAGCGTTAGAAGTAATCGAAGAACATGCTGATAAATTTCAAGTGGAAGTTTTAACAGCCAACTCCAATGCTGAATTACTGATTGCTCAAGCCATCAAATTTAAACCCAATGCTGTGGTAATTGTTGATGAAACCAAATTTAAAGAAGTTTCAGAAACACTTTGGAAATACGACATCAAAACCTATACAGGAACAGCAGCTTTAGCACAAGTTGTTGAGATGAAAGAGATTGATATCGTATTAACTGCATTGGTTGGTTATGCCGGGCTTCTGCCAACAATTAACGCCATCAAAGCTAAAAAAAATATTGCTTTAGCCAATAAAGAAACGCTAGTTGTTGCAGGTGAATTAATTACCAAATTGGCTAGAGAAAATGGTGTAGCTATTTTACCAATTGATTCCGAACATGGTGCAATTTTCCAATGTTTGGTGGGAGAATTTCAAAATAAAATAGAAAAAATTTACTTAACAGCTTCTGGAGGTCCTTTTAGAGGAAAACAAAAAAGCGAACTAGCAACCATCACCAAAGAACAAGCCTTAAAACACCCCAATTGGACTATGGGAGCAAAAATTACCATTGATTCAGCAACATTGATGAACAAAGGGTTTGAAGTAATCGAAGCCAAGTGGCTTTTTAATTTAAAATCATCTCAAATAGACGTTATTGTTCATCCACAATCCATCATCCATTCTATGGTACAATTTGAAGATGGTAGCATGAAAGCTCAAATGGGTTTACCAGATATGAAACTTCCTATTCAATACGCTTTATCTTTCCCTTTTCGTTTCTCCTCAAAATCAAAACGATTTAATTTTATAGATCATCCTCAATTAACTTTTGAAAAACCTGATACTGAAACTTTTTTTAATCTTTCACTAGCTTATCAAGCCTTAGAAAAAGGAGGTAATTTAGCCTGTGTATTAAATGCAGCCAACGAAATAACAGTTCAAGCTTTCTTAAACGATAAAATAAAATTTTTAGAAATAGCGAAAATAAACCAAAAATGTATGCAGCAAATAACCTTCATCAAAACTCCTGCCTACGAAGATTATGTTTTTACCGATGCCGAAACAAGAAAGTATGCCAAATCATTAATTTATTAAGATGAAAAAAATAATAGTTGTTTTTTTGTTTTTAATGTTTTTTAAGGCAGGGTTTAGTCAACTCGATGGTTCTTGGCAAGGTGTTTT
The DNA here is from genome assembly GCA_002790175.1 of Flavobacteriales bacterium CG_4_9_14_3_um_filter_32_8. Classification (GTDB taxonomy): domain Bacteria; phylum Bacteroidota; class Bacteroidia; order Flavobacteriales_E; family Vicingaceae. The sequence goes on along the minus strand of PFUQ01000054.1, from coordinate 2,142 downwards.
GATTCAGGAAAACAAAGATGGATCAAGTTCAGATTTTTCGATTTGGGTTAGTATTAAAACAGATGGAAACAAGATAAACGGAAAATTACGCTCCGAACAAGTTCCTCCTCCTTATTATAAAGTTTCTGAAATTCAAGGGAAAATGGAAGGCAATAAAATTTCATTTGAAGAAACAAGTATAATTAAAGAAAATACCCAAAAAGGGTTTTTTTGGTGTTTAATAGTTGCTGATTTACAATACAATGAAAAAGAAAATAAACTTAAAGGAACGTATTATTCCTCTAATGAATTATGTCTTCCAGGAACACTTGTATTGGTAAAATCGAATAAAACATTTAACAGTAATGAAACTGAAATAGTAGAATCAACTACTTTAGATGAAGTAAAAAAGTTATTAACTAATCAGAAATCAGTAATCGGCAAACAGTTTGTTTTAACCGCTGTTACTTTTCAAAGTGCCAAATATACTATTTCTCCCATTTCTTACTCTTACCTCAATCAACTTGTTGACCTATTAATAAAAAATCCAGCAATAGCTATTCATTTAAAAGGACATACAGATAGTGATGGAGAAGATGAAGCAAACTTCCTACTTTCACAAAGAAGAGCCAAGAGCGTTGCTAATTATTTGATAAAAAACGGAATATCTACTGGTCGTATAACGTATGAAGGACATGGAGAATCTAGAGCATTAGCTAAAAATGATACGCCCGAAAATAAACAAATCAATAGAAGAGTAGAGCTTTTAATATTAACACAATAGATTTCTTATAAAATCCTTAACTTCGCTCAAAATTTAATTTACTAAATGGAATACGTTATACAAGGAGGGCAATTATTACTAGGAATTTCAATTCTAGTTATTTTACATGAATTTGGCCATTTTATAGCTGCTAGAGCCTTTAAAACTAGAGTGGAAAGCTTTTATCTTTTTTTTAATCCTTGGTTTTCTTTGTATAAGAAAAAAATTGGCGATACAGAATATGGAATTGGTTGGCTGCCTTTAGGTGGTTATGTAAAAATTTCAGGAATGATTGATGAAAGCATGGATAAAGAGCAATTGGCTAAACCAGCTGAACCTTGGGAATTTCGTTCTAAACCAACTTGGCAACGCTTAATCATTATGCTTGGTGGAGTGATTATGAATGTTATTGTTGCTTTCGTAATTTATGCCATGATTTTATTTACTTGGGGAGAAACATATGTTCCAGCCCAAAACGCAAAATATGGGGTGTATTGTGATTCATTAGCGGTTGACTTAGGATTTCTAAAAGGAGATAAATTTATTGCCCTTAATAACAAAAAAATTAACGAAGATGTTACCTATCATGAAATAACAAAAAATATAATCTTTGGAAGAATTAAAGAAGTTACTGTTGTTCGTGAAGGTAGAGAAAAGAAAATTTCTATTCCAGAAGGATTTGGTGAAAAAGTTATTGAGTTTGGAGCAAAAGGATTATTTGTAGAACAAGTTCCTTTTATAATTGATACGATAATTCCTAATGAAAGTGCGAATAAAGCGGGCTTACAAAAAGGAGATAAAGTAGTAAGAGTTGATAATATTGATATAACTTATTTTACTGATTTCTTGAAAGCAATTAAAAGGCAGAATAATAAAGAAATAACCCTATCTATAATTAGAGGAGACAAAGAAATTGAAAAACAAGTTTTGGTTTCAGAAGAAGGAACGATAGGAGTGGGAAACCAATCGATTACTAAATACTTTGATGTTGTGCATAAAGACTATAGTTTCTTGGAATCAATACCTGGTGGTTATTATGCAACTGGAGAAATGCTATCAGATTATCTCCTTCAATTGAAATTTATTTTTTCTAAAGCTGGTGCAAGCCAATTAGGTGGTTTTGGCACCATTGCTAAAATATATGGAGCAGAGTGGATTTGGCAACGCTTTTGGGAAATGACCGCAATGATTTCGGTAATGTTAGCGGTAATGAATCTATTGCCAATTCCTGCTCTTGATGGAGGGCACGTCATGTTTTTAAGCTACGAAATGATTACCAGACGCAAGCCTCACGAAAAAGTGATGGAGTACGCTCAAATTGGCGGAATGATTTTGTTGCTTGTTTTTATGGTTTATGCCAACGGCATGGATATCTTTAGAGCATGGTTTAGTAATTAGAG
>PFUQ01000056.1:5181-7044 GCA_002790175.1 Flavobacteriales bacterium CG_4_9_14_3_um_filter_32_8 | reverse complement strand
ATTAAAGATTCCTATTTGTTCTTACAAATTTTATCGAATAAAAAAGGTCGCAAGAATGCGACCTTTATCTAATTCACAGTTTTACCATAGAAGTTGACTTCTATCAACTCTTGTAAAAGCATTCTTTTGCCATTGTAAAATGGGGTTATCCAGGCATCTTTTTGACCAGATTTAATAATTTTTTGTCGAAGCACCTCAGCTTCGCTTAAGGTATTAAAACTTCCTTGTGTAAATCGAGTAATGGCATCTGGGTAATCTAAAATTAAAGGATTTCCATATTGTTTTAGATGATCCCATTTATAATTTTTTGGGAATCGATATGCTGCAATTTGGACTTTAAATTCTAAACCACTGGCACAAGAATTCCCTCCTGTTTTAATTAATTTATCATATACACTTTTGTCATTTAAGTCTTTTCCAACAAACCAAGCAAAATCTATGAATTGATTAGATTCGCAAGGACCTTTAGTATATTCTTCCATAGTTTTTCGTTGACCAAAAACAAAAACGGTAACAAATGCATCTTTTTGAGTTTTTTCTTTCTCTTCTAGCATTTTCCTAAAATTTTCTGCTTCAACAAGTGTTTCAAATGGGCCAAAAGTATAACGGGTTATTCCATCAGGGTAGGTTTTTGAAGTGATTTTACCATATTTTTCCAAATATTGCATTTTAAAATCATTAGGGTCATTAACAGCTCCTATTTCTACTTTAAAAGACAATCCTGTTATCGTTTTTCCAGCAGCATCTGTAAGTCCGTCAGTATCTAAACTTACATCTTTATTTTTTTCTAAGTCAATTGCTTTATTTACATCTACAACAGGAGTTTTTTGAGTAGTATCAACAGTTGTTAATTGTTCATGAATTGAAACGTCAGACTTGAAATCTGTTTTTGTATATTCTTTGGCAAAATATTGTTTAAATGATTTTTCTGTTCCTTGATCATCAATTTTTACTTCTAGCTTTTTACAAGAAGAATCATTCTTAGCTAAATTTTGTTTCACTATTTCAGATTCTAATAAGGTATTAAATGGACCAATAATTTTTTTAGAAGTTCCATCGGGATAGGTAATGGTGTTTATCTTAGCTAAAACTTCTGGTGTAGTATTATTCATATCAACACAATCAGCATCTAAAAAATATTGTACTCCAGCAATTTTCTCTTCACCCTTTTCATTAATAATTTTATCATAAATCATCTCCTCATAGCCTTCTTTGGTACTTTCTTTCCTGTATTTATCAATTTGTTTATCTATTTTTCCTTGTAATGGGTCTAATTCATCTGAAACCTCAATACCAACAACCTTGTCTTTACTATACACATTAAAATCGTGTTCTACTTCTACATAAGTTTCTAACGATTCAATATCAATATAATCAATTTTGGTTTCGTAACCTTCCACCTCAATTGCTATTTTGTATTTATTTCCAGGTGTTAATGCCAACATATATTTACCACTTGTTGAGTTGGATTTAAACTTTCCTTCAATATCTCCAGTTTTATCGTTGGTGACTGTAATATCAGCTTCAACAGGTTTTCCATCTGCATTGGTAACTCCAACTACTAACGCTAAAATAGGTCGTTTCCCGAAATGACCTGGGGACACTGTAAAAATATCATGCATTCCATTTTTACTTCTACCTGCGGTAGAGTAGTATCCTGTTTTAGCATCTGCAGAAAGCACATAATATCTATCATCATCAATAGTATTTATAGGGTAGCCGATATTGGTGGGTTCATCCCAACCTTCATCTGATAAATAAGTATAAAAAATATCATATCCACCCATACTATTATGTCCTTTTGAACTATAATACATGGTTTTTCTATCTGGATGAATAAATGGGGCATCATCATCGAACCGA
>PFUQ01000056.1:4967-5161 GCA_002790175.1 Flavobacteriales bacterium CG_4_9_14_3_um_filter_32_8 | reverse complement strand
ATTTTTAATTTCCCCCCAAGAATTATCTGGTTGTAGTGTTGCTGAATATAGGTCTCTTCCTCCAAAACCACCTTCTCTTTCACTTGCAAAGTACAAAGTTTGTCCATCACTAGTTAAAGTAGCACTTCCTTCCCAAGCCTCAGTGTTCACTAATCCTTTTAATCTTTCTGGTTTAGTCCAGCTATCACCTTTTA
>PFUQ01000056.1:2107-4935 GCA_002790175.1 Flavobacteriales bacterium CG_4_9_14_3_um_filter_32_8 | reverse complement strand
TTGGTTTGTTTGTAAATAAATAAAGTTTGCCCATCAACAGAAAGTGCAATACTTGCATCGTGACCAGCAGTATTGATATTATCACCAATGCTTTCTGGTTCCAACCAATTATCTCCTAATTTATAAGAAACCATTACATCTTCATAAAACTGTCCATCACTATCTGGTTTTCCTGTTGGTCCCATTAAACCACCTTTACTTCTTGCTCCTCTATAAGTATAAATTAACATTGATTCGTCAGGAGTAATTACAGGCACATATTCTGAATATTCGGTATTAATTGGAGAACCTAGATTTTTAATCTCGACTTTTAAGGTATCTTTTGTGTATATTTTAGCATTTTCGCAGTAAATAATATTTTGTCGTGCTAATGCTTTTTGATCATCAGAAATATCTTCGGCAGTCATATAATCTTGATACATAAGAATTGCATCGTCAAATTTTTTATTAACTGCATAAGCTCTCCCTAAATAATAGTTAACTTCATTAAACGTGGGATTGGCAGCCTTTACATCTAATAATGTTTGTAATGCTTCCTCTTTTCTATCTTTAAAGTAAGTATAACAAATACCCACCATTAATTTATAATAGGGATCTGTAGGTTTATTTTTTAGTAATTTTTCGAATAAGGTTAATGCTTTAGGTATATTTTTCCCATCTTCATCATCGTAATAAAACTCAGCTTTTTCGAGCATTTGTTTTTCATCCTTACCAGAAAGTTTATCTTGAGCATTCACTGACCCAAGAGATAATATTGTTAACAATATTGCAAAAACATATTTTTTTATAACCATTTTAAAATCAGAATTATAGATTATATTGTGGCTAAAATATACTAAATATGTCTTTTATATTATCAACACTTATTGCAGTTATTAACGTAGTTATTAACACGACTTCCATTTAAGTCAATTATATTTGCTGAATTATTGTTTAAAATTAGGAGATGAAATTTAATTTTTTGGAGCTGGATAATGGAATCAGAATTATACATAAGCCTACTAAAAATGAGGTTGCTCACTGTGGATTTATCATTGATACTGGTTCTAGAGATGAGGATATTGCTACTAATGGAATTACCCATTTTATTGAACATGCCATTTTTAAAGGGACAAAAAAACGTAAAGCTTTTCACATTTTAAATCGCATTGATAATGTTGGTGGAGAAATAAATGCTTTTACAACAAAAGAAAATACAAGTATTTATGCCTCCTTTACTAAAATGTATTTTGAAAGAGCTTTGGAACTTTTAACAGATATTCTTTTTAATTCTACTTATCCTGAATATGAAATTAATAAGGAAAAAGATGTAATTATTGATGAAATATTTTCGTATCAAGATAGTCCTTATGAGCAAATTTATGATGATTTTGAAGAAATTATTTTTAAAGAACATCCCTTAGGAATGAATATTTTGGGCACTGTGGAGGGTGTTAAAAAAATTAATAGAACCAAAATTTTAGATTTCATAAAAACTCAATACCTAACAAGTCAAATTGTTTTTAGTGTGGTTGGCGATATTCCTTTTAAAAAAATAGAAAAATTAGCTAAAAAATACCTCAACGATATTCCTCAAAAAAACACGACAACTCAACGATACCCATTCAACAATTATCAACCTACCCAAAAAGAAATAACAAAGGATATTAGTCAAACGCATTGTATGATTGGGAATGTTGCCTATCCTGCTTTTGATAAAAATAAAAATGGTTTAATTTTGTTGAACAATATTTTGGGTGGGCCAGCAATGAACAGCAGATTAAATTTAGGAATTCGAGAAAAATACGGTTTCACTTATAACATAGAATCATCTTACAATGTATTTTCTGATATTGGTTTATTCTATATCTATTTAAGTACCGATCAAAAAAATATAGCTAAAAGTATAGCGTTGGTGAATAGAGAATTAAAGATTTTGAGAGATAAGAAAATTTCTTCCTCACAACTTCAAAAAGCAAAACAGCAAATTATTGGGCAAATTGCTTTATCAGAAGAAAACAATTGTAATGTAATGTTGGAAATGGGTAAAAGCCTTATTGTGTATAACAAAGTTGATGGATTAAAAGAAACCTACGAAAAAATAAACGCCATTACTGAAAATCAACTTTTAGGTATTGCCAATGAAATTTTTGATGAAAATAAATTGAGTAGTTTAACTTATTTACCTAAATAAATTATGGATTTTTTACCTGAAGAAATAGAAAATTACGTGTTACAACACATCGAAAAAGAACCTGAAATTCTTAGAGAACTGAATCATGAAACTTGGGAAAAAGTACTTATACCTCGTATGCTTTCGGGACATTTACAAGGTCGGGTTTTGAGTATGTTATCGCACATGATACAACCCAAAACAATTTTAGAAATAGGTACTTACACTGGTTACTCTGCCATTTGTTTGGCAGAAGGACTGCAAATTGGAGGTGAGCTCCATACCATAGACATCAATGAAGAATTAGAATCGATGGTAACGAAATACATTGAAAAAGCCAATTTAAAAAATATCGTTTTTAACCACATTGGTAATGCCATGGATATTATTCCAACACTTAATAAAACTTACGATATTGTATTTATTGATGCTGATAAAACCAATTATTGTAATTACTACGATTTAGTTTTTAATCAAGTAAAAATTGGTGGGTACATTATTGCCGATAATGTGCTTTGGAGCGGAAAAGTAGTTGAAAACAAAGAGAAATTAGATGCAGATACATTGGCTTTAATGGCATACAGCGAAAAAGTGAATACAGATAATCGGGTACAAAGTGTCCTTTTCCCTATTAGAGATGGGTTGATGGTGGTAAGGAAAAAGAGATAAGGAATAA
>PFUQ01000056.1:303-2011 GCA_002790175.1 Flavobacteriales bacterium CG_4_9_14_3_um_filter_32_8 | reverse complement strand
CTCTAAACTGGAAACTCTAAACTGGAAACTCTAAACTGGAAACTCTAAACTGGAAACTCTAAACTGGAAACTCTAAACAATACACTAACAACCCTATACCTAAAATAAAGCTAATTACTGCAGGAGCAAGGACAGCGTAGCTAAAATTGGAGGTTTTTGCTAACCGATTTCTTATGAAGTAAATAGATAACCCAAATGCGGGATAAACAATTAGCACTAACGCAAACCAAAGTAGATTCATTAATTAATTTTTTGTAAAAGTAATATGTTTTTCCTATCCTTCGATAGGCTCAGGATGACATTGCTCAGGATGGCAACCCAATATTTAAAAATTGAAAGGAAAACATGCTATAAATAATACATAATTTTTTATTTCATATATTCTTGCCACTGAACCAACACGTATTTTGATTTTCTATTTTCTTTTTTTTCTAAAAAGCCAAACTCGTAGCAAAAAAGGTACACATCGCCTTGTTGATTTTTCCAATAGTGAGTAAAATATTTTGGGTTAAATCCTTCTTTTAACAAATCTTCTTTTCTAACAATTGCCTTACCCGATTTATTATAATTTTTTAGCAATCGCCTGTTTGCTCGAAGTTGTTTATCAATTGATCTAAACAAATTACTTTCTTTATCTTTATTTTTTTGGTAATGGTAATTGGATCGGCAATAAGGAGTACAGAAAATTTTCCCTTCTCTTCCTTTCAATTTTTCATTACAATTTAAACATTTCGCCATAAGAGTAGATTATACGTTTAATAAACGCTTAAATGTACGAATAAATTTGCTAATTGATTTCGCTCCATCTAAATTTAACCTTATGAAAACAGATAAATTGAGAAATATTACCTTAAAACACTTGTTAATAAACAATGAAAGACAGATTGGGTTAAAGTTTTATCCCGATAAAATGTTACAAACCATCATAAAAGGATTACCTGAAATTAAATGGAGTAACGAGTTCGGAATGGCATATTTAAAAAATAATCCAAAAAATTTAAACCTTGTTTTTGAAGACTTTAAAGGAATTGCTTGGATTAACTGTACTCATTTTTTCCCTAAAAGCACTACTACTTTCAACAACAAACCTTATACGATTAATGATTATAGAAAAAGAGAACTTAAACCCAAATTTAGAGTTTGCCCCGAGGAGTTTTTGCAAAAATTAGAACTGAAAAAATACTCGTTAAACACCGCTAAAACCTACATTAATTTGTTTGAGATTTTTATCAATCATTATAAAGAGTTGGATCTTAAAAAAATTAATGAAAACGATATCCGTAGCTACTTACAACTGATGGTTCAGCAGAACAAATCGAGTAGTTACATCAATCAAATGATAAATAGTATTAAGTTTTATTATGAGGTGGTATTAGAAATGCCCAACAGGTTTTATTCGGTAGAGCGACCTCGAAAAAAGGAAAGTTTACCAAAAGTAATTAGTTTAGAAGAAGTGCAACTAATTATAAAAAATACCAACAACATAAAGCACAGGTGTATAGTAAGTTTGTTGTATTCGGCTGGTTTGCGTAGAAACGAATTACTATGTTTAAAGATAGAAGACATTGACAGCAAACGAATGGTTATCAATGTAAAAAATGGCAAAGGAAACAAAGACCGTTTAACCATTTTAAGCCCATCCGTTTTAGAAGATTTGAGAAAATATTATAAAGATTATAAACCTAAAACTTATCTTTTTGAAGGACAA
>PFUQ01000056.1:0-283 GCA_002790175.1 Flavobacteriales bacterium CG_4_9_14_3_um_filter_32_8 | reverse complement strand
AACAAGTGTTTTAAGAATAATTGACAACTCAGCAAAAAAGGCAAAAATTAGAAAAAAAGTAACTCCACACATGTTACGCCACAGTTTTGCAACACATTTGTTAGAGAATGGTACCGACCTTAGATACATACAAGTTTTGCTGGGGCATAGCAGTACCAAAACTACCGAGATTTATACACAAGTTGCAATAAATAATATAAAAGCAATAAAAAGTCCGATTGATTTACTACATTTGGATTGAACATATAGGTTGGATATGATGCATAACTTGTCCGACTACTGG
>PFUQ01000079.1:4232-6385 GCA_002790175.1 Flavobacteriales bacterium CG_4_9_14_3_um_filter_32_8 | reverse complement strand
TACATTAGCCTCCTCTGCTAGTCCCAATAATTGTTTTGCTTCTTCAACTGTTTCTGTTACTGGTTTTTCAATAAAAACATGTTTAGAATGTTTGATAGCTTTAACGGCATAATTGAAATGAGAAATAGTAGGCTGCACAATGTCAACCACATCTACTAAACTAATTAGTTCATCAACATTTGTAAAGTGTTTGATATTCAGCTTTTTTGCAATATTTTGCTGAAAAGGTTCATCCGCATCATAATATCCAATCAACTCAAAATTATTAATGTCTTTTAATAATTTTAGGTGAGTTTCTGCAAGATAACCTATTCCTATTACTCCTATCTTTAACATGATGTACAAAAATAGAGGATTGAATATTCTGTCTTTAGTTCGAAAAAAATTCTTATGAACACATCAAGTTTAATAATGACGATTTACGAATTGCGAATTACGATTTACGATTTGTTTTGTTATTTTTAGAAACTGAAAATCAAACTAACAATCTTTGAAATATAAAATTAAATGAAAGATACCTACCGACATCAAGGATTACGAAAAAAATTAGTTCAAGAAATTGTAAAAAAAGGAATTTGTAATGCTGAAGTATTGCGTGCTATCGAGTCTATTCCTCGCCATTTGTTTATTCCAGATAATGCATTACATAAGTATGCTTACGAAGACAAAGCTTTTCCAATAGGTTCAGGTCAAACCATTTCTCAACCTTACACCGTAGCTTTTCAGACTGATTTATTAGATTTAAAACCAAGAAATAAGGTATTGGAAATAGGAACAGGCTCGGGCTATCAAACTGCTGTTTTATTAGCAATGGGTACAAAAGTTTTTTCTGTTGAACGCCAAAAGGCATTGTTTGATAGAACAAAACTCTTATTACCCAAATTGGGTTATAATGCCAAACTTTTTTTTGGGGATGGTTATAAAGGTTTACCTGAATTTGCTCCTTTCGATAAAATTATTGTTACTGCTGGTGCCCCTTTTATTCCAGAAGATTTGTTAGCCCAACTAAAAGTTGGAGGTATATTAGTGATACCTGTTGGCGAAGACAACGAACAAATTATGAAAAAAATTGTAAAATTAGCTGCTAACGAATACCAAACGGAAGATTTAGGGCAATTTCGTTTTGTTCCGCTGCTAAAAGAAAAAGGAAGGGATTAAGTAGTGGCAAACTATTTTTTAGGTAACTATCTTATGGATAAATCGTGGTAAAGGTGGACACTATGTTGTAAAAAGACTTATAACAGACCCAATGATTCCAGAGTGTCGGCAAATTTTTTAAACAATTTTTCTTAGTGCGTTGGCTTTGCAAGCTCTTTGGTCATTTTTGGATTTGGCTAAAACCAATAATCCACGGTCGATTTGTTTCGTCCGCATAAACGTATTGGTCAATTATTTCATCTATAAGATTTTGTATAAATTTTGCCATAACTTTCTAGGCAACTAAATTAGTTATTATTAAGTCAGCGTTGGCAAAAAATCGTGCTCTTTTGCTTGCGAAGCGATAGCTCGTGTTTTTTGGCAAGCAAATATACCCGATTGAGCGTTGGCTTTTTTTCTTTTTTCATATTGCAGCAAAAATATTTTTTCGTTTCTGTCATATTGTTTTTGTCTATGTCGTTGTCTTTTAGGCTTGTTGCTAACATCTCGGTTTACGCAATTGCATGTATTTCCACCTTACACGAAGGCTTAAAATTACTGTAAACAACAGTTTTACAGTATTTTATATGTTTTGTTGTTTTTTTCATCAGTTGCGTGTATTTTTTTTGATAGTGGGTAAGTTGGTAATTTTATCTGTATAAAAATAATAAAAACCAATACAGTAAATGTAACGTATTTTCCACTTTATATTTACCTTGTCAATTAACTTAAATGTAAAAAAAAATCGCAACAGTTGGTGTTGCGATTTTTTAGAACGAATTAACTGAAGTACTTATTTTCCTCCACCTTTTTCTTGTTGTTCAATTTCATCCAACTTATCATTAGCGGTTTTAGTTCCGTTTCCATCAGAACCTTTACCATCTTCAATAATCACTTTTCCTTTTTTATCTTTATTGTCTTCATCGTCTTCATCGCTATAAAATTTTCGCATAATGCTATCGTCCTTTATCACTTCTTTCTTACGTGCTTCCATTTTCTTTTTATCCAATTCATCT
>PFUQ01000079.1:0-4187 GCA_002790175.1 Flavobacteriales bacterium CG_4_9_14_3_um_filter_32_8 | reverse complement strand
GCATTGGTAATATCACCTTTTCCTCTTAAATATTCTTCGGCAATCAACATTCCTTGTGCTAGTACAGCAGATGTTGCTTTTGAGGGAACAAATTTTTCATCAATTTCTTTTAATGCAGCAGCTAAATTTTTATCTCCCTCAATGGCATTTTTTGATTTAACTTCGCTAATTCCTTGCCATAATAATAAAACTGGGTCACTTGGCACAGCTTTGTAAGCATTTTTGTAAGCTGCAGCAGACTTTCGGTATTGGTCGTTTAAATATAAATAATTGGCTAATTTGTTGGAGGTATCTGCAATTTGAATATAAAATTCTTTGAAATCATCAAACCAACTGTTGTCGTAATATTTTGGTGCTTTTTCATCTACTTTAATAAATTTGTATAGATGTTTTTGAGCCATTTTTAAAGGATCAGGAAATTGTGCATTTTTTTCATTTACATCAAATTTTCCTGGTCGTTTCGACATCTCATAATAACTCATAGCAGTATAAATGTAAACTAAAGGATGTTTTCTATATTCATCACTTTGCATCATCGATTCTCCTTTAAAAACCACTTTGTCGTATTTTTCGTCCACATACATAAAAATTAAATCATCAATTTTTTTGTCATTCGCTTTTGCTTTTTTGTCTTGTGCAAATAGTCCTGAGGAAACCACTAAAAGAAGTAAAAAAAGTATTTTGTATTTTTTCATGTTAATAATTTTAGGTTTTAAAAGTAAAAATTTTGTTGATGAGATACAAAGATAATGCCTTATTATTCAAACTAGTTAGATTTTGTTAAAATTTAATTGATGGCGAAAGTTTGATTATGCTAAAAACGAGATAAATTGTAGAATTATCTTTTTGTTCGGTCTTCAGTCTTCCAACTTCTGACTTCCAACTTCTGACTTCTGACTTCTGACTTCCAACTTCTGACTTCTGACTTCCAACTTCCAACTTCTGACTTCCAACTTCTGACTTCCAACTTCCAACTTCTGACTTCCAACTTCTGACTTCTGACTTCCAACTTCGATCTTCTGATTTCTGACTTTGGTCTTCGGTCTTCCGACTTTCAATTGTCACTCAATAATAATTTCTTTCCTTATTTTATTTGGAATGGTGTTGGTTAAGAATTCTACGGTGCATTTTTTAGCTCCTGCTTCTTTAGGATGATAGGTGAGATTTAAAACTAGAGGTTCCATTACAGGAATTTCTTTGGCAGGTAAATCAATGGTAAAACCCTCGCAGCTAAATGTTGCTGAAAAAATTTTCAAAGGAGCTTCACCATTATTAATAATCTTAAGTTGTTTCTCTGTTTGGTTAAGGCTTAGTCGAATGATAGTATCTTTAAATGTCAATAAAGGTAGTTTCTCCAATTCACTTCCATCCAATGCTTTTTGAATGGTATCATTAGCTTGAATGGCAATAATTTCTATTTTTCGCTCAAATGCAGCACCTGGACTATATACCGAATTACGTTTGTCAGCAATATCATCACTAATGGTTTTTATAGATTGATATTCTCCAAATGGAACTTTTATGAAGATTAATTGAGCTCCATTTAATGCAGTTCCATTGATGTAGGGTAAAATTTTACCGTTATCGTATTCACTTAAATAATTAATTAAACTCGAAACTCTCCGTAATGTTAAATTAACATTGTAATCCGATTTAGAAAGAGGACTAGCAAAACCTTTTATGGTTAAGGTAATGGTTTTTCCAGCTTCTAATTCTTTAATTAATAAAGGAGTAAATAGTTGCAAATCATTGGCTCCTTTATCAATGTAATCACTAAAAAGGTCTTCGATATCAATTAAAGCATCTTCTTTCTCATCACCAGCTAAACCTTGAGTGTATTCTTTTTTATATTCATTAAATAACTTCGTGTATTCTTTGTAAGTTGTAAAATAGTTTAAATCAGTTAATGTATCTGTCGATCTTGGGTTGGGATGGTCGTTGTGAAAATATAACCGTACTGGTAAATAACGGTTTAACTCCTCCAAAGTAGTATAAATTTGTTTGGTGGTATCTAGAATTTCATACTCCCAAATATCGTTACAACAAGTTTCTCCTTTTTTAGTGTAAGAACCTTTTCTATTAGAAGTAATTAAAGCAGTATGATTTCTAATGTTATAATAAAAGTCGTTGGTGCTAGTATTGATGGGATAACCCATGTTTTCTGGCTTTTCAAAACTAGTAAGTTTGGAATGAGCTTTAAAAATATCAAAACCTCCTAAACCGTAATGCCAATTAGAACTGAAGTATAAGGCTGTGTCTTTAGAATTATAGAAAGGAGTGATTTCATCTTCGATGCTGTTAATGTTGTCACCAGCATTAGCAGGAGTTGTAAAGGAGCCATTTTCGTTTTTTTGAGCATACCAAATATCCAATTGTCCTTTGCCACCAGTTCTGTTGGAGGAGAAAAACAACACTTCTTTTCCCTCTATTTCTGCAATAGAAGGTTGTGTAGAAGTATAACCTTCCATATTTACTTCTTTTACTTCATAAGGACTTCCCCAAGTTCCTTTATCATAATTAACTGCGTATATTTTGCAATGATAACTTCTGTCGCAACGGGTATAATAAAAAACAGTTCCTTTGGCATTTAAACAACCGTTAGCAATGTGATAACCTGGTTCATTAATTTTTTCATCCAATTTGGTGTCTAATTCCCAAGCATTATTGTGTTTAACACCTTTAAAAAGCCGAACTAAATATAAAGAAGTATCAATCACAATATTATTGTCTTGCATTTTTTCATCTCTCAAGGAAGAATAAATAACAGTAGAATCGTTTAAAAGTGTTCCGCCAAGTTCACTGCTGTAAGTGTTGATTGAACTTCCCATGTTACTGATGTCAACAAGCACAGAATCTCTCCTAATTTTCAGGGCTTCTTCACATGATTTTAGTTCATTCATCACTTTTAAATAGTGATACCCTTTTTTGTCTTTAGAAAAAAATCGTTTAATGCGTTTAAAAGATGTTTTTGCCTCCCCATACTTTTCATTGTATTTCAGCATCATCGAATACCAGAATGGAGCAAGTGGATAAACGATTCCCCTGTCTTTTTTATACACGTAATAGTATTTTGATTCGGCTTTGGCGTAATCGTTATATCCTCGAAGTGATTCGGCATATTTAAAAACAATATCTAGATAAGTGGAGTCGATGTCTAGTGCTTTTTTATACCAAATAGATGCTCCGTAAAAATCTCCTTCTCCATACAATTGGTCGCCAACTTTTACAAGTTGTTTTTGATTTTGGGCGTTTAGTGAAAAAGAGAAAAGAAAAAAGAGAAAAGAAAAAAGAATGTTTTTTGCTAACGTCATTGCGAATTTTGAACAGCAAAAAAAAGCAATCTTAATTTTAAAATTGCTTTGTACCTTGCAAAGACGATTAGTGTTTTTTAAATATAATTTGGACAAGCTTTGTATCTTTTAATGTCTGGTTTATAACGTTGAATGATGTAGATAAGAGCAAATTCAAATCCTCCACGATGATTACTGGCAACACTTAAGGAAGAAAGGTTAAGGTCGTAACTGATGCCAAAATGAAAACTAGCATAATCTAATCCAACATTAAAATAGGTGGCATCTGAATTTCGATACCAAATTCCAGCATATAGTGCTTTGTAGTTTCCATTGTTTAAGTGATATTTTCCTTGCCCTCCAAAAATTATTTCTTTAAATTTATTTTGCTTTTGAAACAAGATTGTTGGTAAAACATCTATTTTATCATTTACAGCAAATAAACCACTAGCATGCAGCGTTATTCGTTGATGAAGCGGTATGTTTTCATTAAAAAAAGTTTGTTGAGGTTTTAGAATATTGTGCATCGCAAAACCAGCAGTTACTTCTTTTCGTTGAGCAATTTTATAATTCCAGCTAACACCTCCGTGTAAATTAAAATAAGTTCGACCATCGTTCACAAATGTTTCTCCATTGCCAAGGTTAGCATCGTAATAATTTCCATTGTATTGATTATCGAACTGCAATGCATTGTAATTGATACTTCGTTGTGTAAATGCAGGCTGAGCAGCGATACTAATACTTTGAGAGGAATCTTTTAATGGAATGGTATAAACAGCTCCTAAAGCTATTTGTAACGTACTAAACTCAGAATCGCCAGCTTTATCATTATAAATAGATAATCCAGTACTTATAGGTGAATTAAAAATACGTTTTGCATCCACGCTTAGCCCATAA
>PFUQ01000211.1:6120-7315 GCA_002790175.1 Flavobacteriales bacterium CG_4_9_14_3_um_filter_32_8 | reverse complement strand
ATTACCAGAGATATTCTTTCTAAACTAACAGACAAGCAATACTTGTTAATCAACTTTTTAGAAGCCCCATTCCTAGCTTTTATTTTATCTTATTTACTCCGTTATTTCAATTCCGACACAAGTAATGAACTTGGTTATGTTTTTAGAGAAAATGAAAATTTCCCTGCCTTCCTATTTATGTCTGTTATTGTTGCACTTTTTATAGGATTAACAGTAAGTGCCGAAGAAATTTTTAAAGATCAAAAAATTAGAAAAAGAGAAAAATTCTTGAATTTAAGTAAAGGTAGTTACTTATTTTCTAAGATTTCAGTGATGTTTCTCATCTCTGCAATACAAACATTGTCATTTGTTATTGTAGGCAACCTTATCTTAGAAGTTAAAGGCATGTATTTATCCTACTGGTTAGTATTATTTACAACATCATGCTTTGCAAATATGCTAGGATTAAATATATCTTCCAGTTTTAACTCAGCAGTTACTATTTATATTTTAATTCCTTTTTTAGTTATTCCACAACTTTTATTGAGTGGTGTAATGGTAAAATTCGATAAACTAAATCCAACTGTCACTGTTCAAGATATGGTTCCAATAGTTGGTGAAGTAATGACTTCTAGATGGGCTTTTGAAGCATTAGCTGTTCATCAATTTAAAGACAATGAGTTTGAAAAGCAGTTTTTTAAAATCGATAAAAGATTTAAAACAATTGAGTTTAGAAAAAATTATTGGTTAGGAAAACTAAGAGAAAAATTAAGTAGTGTTGAAAATAATATTGGTAAAGTAGAAGAAAAAGATAAAATAATCAACAACCTAAATTTACTTAGAAATGAGATTAATGTTGAAGTAAAACGGAATAAAAATGTTGAATTTAATATGATAGAAAGCCTATATATTGATAAAATAAGTGATAAAGTTTTTAAAGAAACTAAGTTTTACCTTAACAGTTTAAATGACTACTATTTAAAAAAATATCGAAAAGCATATAATGATAGAGATGTTTTGGTAACAAAACTTAATAAAGATAATAAAGCAAAAGAGTTGTTTATACAAAAGAAAAATAATTATACAAATGATGCCTTATCAGATTATGTGAAGGATAAAAACTCCCTCAATAAAATTTTAGAATTAGATGGACACTTGATACAAAAAGCTGACCCTATATACCTCAGTCCAACAGGTTTTAGAGCTCATTTTTATG
>PFUQ01000211.1:5234-6094 GCA_002790175.1 Flavobacteriales bacterium CG_4_9_14_3_um_filter_32_8 | reverse complement strand
TATTTTGATACCTTTTGGGTCAATCTTGTTATTATTTGGTTAATGTCAATTGCCCTAGCAATAACTTTATACTTTGATCTTTTAAGAAAATTTATTGAAGGTGCTGGAAAATTATTTGAAAAAAAGAAACACTAAAAGGAATTCGTTAAAAGGATTTATGTTCTCCGATAAATTTCTTTTTTTCGAATACAACAAAACATCATTTATACCGAAACCAAATGGGTTTTCGGAAAATGAATATACTTTGGTTTCGAGTATTACTCAAACTAAACATCTTTTTTTCCGAAAAGCTGCTAAGTTTGAGTATATATACGTATGATTAACAATTAATAATGATGTAAAAATGATTCGTAAAATCATCTTCTTTTTTCCATTACAGCTACTCCTCGTTAACTTAAAAAGAAATCACTTATTAATTCTCCTTTGGCTTATCCTTTTTGGACTTTTAAGTAACAGTTTTGCTGGTAAATTTGGTATTTCCTTCTTATTTCTTGCACCAGAATATTTAAATTCAGTTAGCTTTTGGTCCTACGGCATTATGGGTTTTGCTATCGGTGGGTTTGTGATGACATTTAACATTAGTAGTTATATTATTAATAGTAAACGATTTCCATTTATCGCTGCTTTAAAGAGTCCTTTTTTAAAATTCTGTATCAATAATTCATTATTACCTATAATTTTTTTAATTTATTATATTATTCTAGTTGTAAACTATCATCTAATAAATGAGAATACACCAACTATTAAAATACTATTTTATATATCCGCAATTATAATAGGATATGCCATTAACATACTTCTCTCTATCACCTATTTTTTATCTACCAATAAATCCATTTTTAAAAAATTAGGAATAGACC
>PFUQ01000211.1:0-5083 GCA_002790175.1 Flavobacteriales bacterium CG_4_9_14_3_um_filter_32_8 | reverse complement strand
AGTAAAGATAAATGGCATGTGGAAACCTACCTCCATAATCCCATAAAAATAAAACATGCTAGAGACATCTCACATTACGATGAATCGATGCTTAAATCCATCATTAAACAAAATCACTTAAATGCATCTTTCTTTGAAATTGCTATTTTTATTTCCTTATTTATTTTCGGTTTATTTAGTGAAATCCCATTCTTTATTATTCCTGCAGGTGCGAGTATTATTCTTTTTTTTACAATGCTTTTTATTTTAATGAGTGCCTTTTATACCTGGTTAAAAGGTTGGACTACCATCGTTATTGTTGGCGTGTTTATACTCATTAATTTTTTATCTAAAAGTGAATTTTTTACCTACTCCAATATGGCTTATGGACTTAATTATAACATCGAAAATGCTGATTATTCAGTAAAAAATTTAAAAAAATTAAGCAGTAGCCACAATAAAAAAGATTATGAAAATTCACTAGCAATACTTGATAATTGGAAGAAAAAAAATAGCTCAGCAACAAAACCAAAAATTATTTTTATTAATACAAGCGGAGGTGGAACTAGATCTACGATGTGGACTTTTTATATGCTACAAGTTATTGAAAAACTAACTGACGAAAAATTGTTTCATCAAACACATTTAATTACTGGTTCATCTGGAGGGATGATAGGTGCTGCTTATTTTAGGGAGCTATACTTACAAAAAAAGACGCTGAAGAAATCAATATATGCTCCCGAGTACCTTACTAATATTTCTAAGGATTTGTTAAATCCCATCGCATTTAGTATTGCTACCAATGATTTTTTTTTAAGAACAAAAAAATATTACGATGGAAAATACACCTACTGGAAAGATAGAGGATATTCTTTTGAAAGGCAATTATTAATTAATACCGATAATGCATTAAACAAAAGACTTCGTGATTACCATCTTCCGGAATACAATTCAGAAATACCCATCATGATTTTATCACCTACTGTAATTAATGATGCTCGAAGAATGTTAATATCAGCTCAACCAATTTCTTATTTAACCAATAACAATCCTATTGGAAAAGTAACTTCTGAACCTATTGTAGAAAATTTTGAATTTAGTAGATTATTCGAAAAACAAGATGCATCTAATTTAAGATTTACCAGTGCTTTACGAATGAGTGCTACATTTCCCATTATTATGCCACGCGTATCGTTGCCAAGTAATCCACAAATTACAGTTATGGACGCTGGTATGCGGGATAATTTTGGAAAAATAACCACTTATAGATTCATCTATACTTTTAAAGAATGGATTAATAGCAATACCAGTGGAATTATTATTATTAGTTTTAGAGATAAACAGAAAAATTTAAAAATAAAAGACAATTCCTTACGAAGCATTACAGAAACTTTTTTTAGCCCTGTTGGAAGTTTATACGAAAATCTTTTTCCAATACAAGATTATAACCAAGATGATATGTTGCAATATCTAGGTGATAATTTAGAACAACCCATTGATGTATTTGATTTTGAGCTAGACAACTCAGAAAACAACATTTCACTGAGTTGGCACCTCACCACCAAAGAAAAAGAAATCGTACTCAATTCTATTTATTCTGTTAAAAATCAGAAAGTACTTAATAAGTTAGTTAATACAATTAATGAATAGTATTGGTTACACTTTTTGGTTGGTGTAATGAATTTTGAATCTCATGTTTCTTTAGTATCAATAGAAAAAATAATATACCGAAACCAAATAGCTTTTCGAAAATTTAAGGTGGGTTTGAGCTCCGCTTTTGGTGGGAATTTTACTTACGAATTTACTTTTGGTGGTACGTTTGAGTTATGTTTGATGGCTTACAACACTTTTCCAATTTGTGCTAATACGTTGTGTAAAACCATAGTAATAGGTGGTAATTTGAGTATTATCATTTCTAATTTGCTAACACCCAATGGTGATGGTAAAAATGATGCATGGTTTATTGCTAATATTGGTAAAATTGACGGTTGTTCGGTGTTCGTTTTTAATCGTTGGGGAGTTAAATTGTTTGAAACAACGAATTACAATAACGATTGACATGGTACGTACAATGGAAAAAACTTGCCCGAAGGCACTTATTTTTACGTGATTAACTTCTACCAAACCAATGGCGAAGTGCTAAAGGAAAAAGGAACGATTACCTTGTTGCGTTAGCTTTCTCCTCTTGAGAGGAGAAAATTTTGTTCGATGTTGCAAAAGCAACAAGATTACAAAATTAGAGGTGTGTTTTTTTAAATTGATGAATGGTGAAATTGTTAAAAACAATACTACTATTGCTCACTCGGCACAGCCGAGATCTTTCTTATTAAACTTGTGAATTATTTTAATTTTATTTTAATTTTATCTTAATTTATATTAATTCTTCTTTTAAATAGTTTGCTGTATAACTTTTTTTATTACGGATTATTTTCTCCGGAGTTCCTTCTGCTACAATTTCACCTCCCTCATTTCCTGCTTCAGGACCAATATCAATAATATAATCTGCCACTTTTATGATATCTAAATTATGCTCAATAATTAACACAGTATTTCCTAAATCAACTAGTTTATTAATTACTTCTAATAATACTTTAATATCATGAAAATGGAGTCCAGTTGAAGGTTCATCTAAAATATAAAATGTTTTTCCTGTTTGTTTTTTTGATAATTCTGTAGCTAATTTTACACGTTGAGCTTCTCCACCAGATAAGGTGGTAGATGGCTGTCCTAAAGTTATATATCCTAAACCTACTTCCTGTAATGTTTTTATTTTTCTAATAATTTCAGGTATATTTTCAAAAAATTCAACAGCCTGATTGACGGTTAAATTTAAAATATCACTGATTGATTTTCCTTTATACCTCACTTCCAATGTTTCCCTATTGTACCTTTTGGAGTTACAATCGGTACATTCTACATATACATCGGGTAAAAAATTCATTTCAATTGTTTTTATTCCTGCACCTTTACATATTTCGCACCTTCCTCCTTTTACATTAAAAGAAAATCTACCAGGTTGGTATCCTCTAATTTTTGCTTCGGGTAAATTGCTAAATAAATACCGTATATCTGTAAAAACTCCAGTGTAAGTAGCTGGGTTTGAACGAGGCGTTCTTCCAATTGGAGATTGGTCAATGTCGATAATTTTATCAATATTTTCTATTCCTTTTATGGATTGGTAAGCCAATGGTTTTTTAACAGAATGATAGATGTATTGATTTAATATAGGATATAATGTTTCATTGATTAAGGTAGATTTTCCACTTCCCGAAACTCCTGTAATGCAAATTAGTTTTCCTAAAGGAAGTTTTAAGGTTACATTTTTTAAATTATTTCCGCTAGCTCCTATTAATTTGATGAATTTCCCATTCCCTTCTCTTCTTGTTTTAGGAACTTCTATTGTTAATTTACCGCTCAAAAAGTTGGCTGTTTCGGTATTATTTTCAATAAATTCCACTGGTTCTCCTTGAGATATTATTTCTCCACCAAACAAACCTGCTTTTGGACCAACATCAATAATATAATCGGAAGAAAGCATAATACCTTTGTCATGCTCAACAACAATTATTGAGTTTCCAAGATCTCTTAACTCTTTTAATGAATTAATTAATTTTTGATTATCTCTTTGATGCAATCCAATACTTGGCTCATCTAAAATATACAACACATTTACTAACTGAGAACCAATTTGAGTTGCCAACCTTATCCGTTGAGCTTCTCCACCAGACAATGAACTTGAACTTCTATTTAATGACAAATAAGTTAAGCCAACATCTAATAAAAATTTTAATCTACTATTAATTTCTTTTAAAACTTCTTTGGCAATTATTTGTTGTTTGGCTGTTAATTTTTCAGATAATTGTGTCGTCCAATTAAATAAGGATAAAATATCCATATTAGCAATTTCAGCAATTGATTTGTTATCAATTTTAAAAAAAAGTGCATCTTTTTTTAAACGACTTCCACCGCATTGTGGACAAGGAACTTTATTCATAAAATTTGTTGCCCATCTACCTATCGATAAACTTTCATTTTCTTCAAACTGTCGAATAATAATAGTTACAATTCCTTCAAATTCTATGCTGTAATCCGATTCAATTCCGGCTATTTCTTGTTTTAATGTTAATGTTTCAGAAGATCCATTGAGGATATAGTTGATTGCTTCTTCAGAAATTTCTTTTATGGGAGTATTTAATGTAAATCCGAACTTTTTACCAATTGCTTCTATTTGTTTAAATGTCCAATTATTTTTGTAGCTACCTAAAGGAACTATTCCTCCATTTTTAATAGTTGCATTGGCATTCGGGATTATTTTTATTAAATCTATCTCAGATACTAAACCTAAACCATTACATTTTTTACAGGCTCCATAAGGTGAGTTAAAAGAAAATAAATTTGGTGCAGGCTCATCGTATGATATTCCTGTAGTTGGACACATTAGATTTTTACTTAACAAAAAATAATGATTTTCTGCTACATCAAAAACCATCAACGTTCCATTTCCATGCTTCATTGCCAAATACACCGAATCGGAAATTCGTTTTTTATCTTTTTCATTAACAATGAGTTGGTCAATTACCATTTCAATATTATGAGTTTTGTATCGATCCAATTTCATTCCTTTAGTTATACCTTTTATCTCACCATTAATTCTAACTTTTAAAAAACCTTGTTTTTGTATTTGATTAAACAAATCTTGGTAATGACCTTTTCGTCCCTGAACAATAGGTGCTAAAAGAATTAATTTTTTTTCTGGATACTTTTCTATAATTAAATCGATGATTTGAGAAACGGTATATTTTACCATTTTTTCACCTGTATTATACGAAAAGGCATCGGATGCTTTGGCAAATAACAACCTAAAGAAATCGTACACTTCGGTTATTGTTCCTACAGTAGATCTTGGGTTTTTGCTGATTGTTTTTTGTTCGATGGAAATAACAGGACTTAGTCCACTTATTTTATCAACATCAGGTCGTTCCATCGTACCTAAAAAATTTCGAGCATAAGCAGAAAATGTTTCCAAATATCTTCTTTGTCCTTCTGCATAAATCGTATCGAATGCTAATGATGATTTACCACTTCCACTCACACCAGTTATGAC
>PFUQ01000067.1:3533-8511 GCA_002790175.1 Flavobacteriales bacterium CG_4_9_14_3_um_filter_32_8 | reverse complement strand
TACACCCACCTGTAGAAGTAATGGTGAGGGTTATATTATATATACCTGAATTGGAAAAAGTATGAGTAGGAGCATTTGAAGTTGAAGAAAAACCATCTCCAAAATCCCACAAATATGTTAGTGTAGCAGGGTTATTGATAGTATCTGTAAAATTTACAGTTAAAGGCTCACAGCCTTCTGCAATAATAGGAGGCAAATTAATAATGGGGTAAGGATAAACAATAACCTCAACTGAATCGGATATGGAATTGTTACATTGATCTGTTACCGTTAACACATATATTGTTGTAGAAGTGGGAGATACCGTAAAAGGACCTAAACCACTAGGTAATCCTTGATTCCAAGTAAAGATATAATTTCCAAAACCTGCACTATAACTTCCTGAAACTTGAGTTGAACCACCAACACAAATATCACCAGAGGAAATCGTATTGAGACTGTCAGGATATAAATTTAACACATAAATAGTTACATTATCGGTGTTTCCAATGCAGCCTTGTGCATCAACTACAGAAACAGTATAAGTTGTTGTTGTATTTGGGCTAACTGTGTTGGTTTGGGTATTTGGCAACCCTTGATTCCAATTATAAATATAACCTCCATTGCCTCCGTTAACGGTTGCACTAATCAACGCATTTCCAAACGGGCAGATTGTATCATCAGGAGAGGCAAAAAGAGTTATCAAATCTGGTTCTGCAACTATCACTGATATTGTATCAAAACAACCATTTGTGTCTGTAACTGTTATTAAATAGTTTCCTGCAATTAATCCTGTTGCACTACTAGTAGTTTGGTTGCCAGTATTAACATCCCATAAATAAACGTAAGGTGCTGTCCCTCCAAACGGAATTACAGTTGCAGTTCCATTATTTCCCCCAAAACAAGTAACAGGAGTAGAACTGATAGACAATGTTAAGGCAAACAAAGGTTGAGTGATAGCTACTACAGCACTATCTTGACAGCCATTAGTATCAGTAACTATTATGGTATAATTACCAGCAATTAAACCTATTGCCGTACTTGTCGTCTGATTTCCTGCATTCGTATCCCACAAATAAGTATAGGGAGGCGTCCCTCCAGAAGGAAAAACTGTTGCTGTTCCGTTATTTCCTCCAAAACAACTGATACTGGTTACAACTGTTGTAATGCTTAACGGTGCTAATGGCTCGCTAATTACTACTAATGTATCAAAAGTACAACCATTGGTGTCGGTTATAGTAACATTATATGTTCCTGCAATTAAATTACTAGCTGTGCTTGTGGTTTGGTTTCCTGCATTTGCATCCCACAAATAAGTATAAGGCGTTGTTCCTCCTGAAGGAATTACGGTTGTAGTACCATTATTTCCTCCAAAGCAACTAACATCTGTAAAAGCAATTCCTGTTGTTAAAGGCAATGGTTCATTTATTATAATGCCTGGTTGAACAATACACCCATTTGTATCCGTAACAGTAACTGAGAATGTATCTAAAGGAAGGTTGTTTGCTGTACTCGTTGTTTGGCTTCCTGCATTTACTGACCACAAATAAGTATAAGGTGGTGTTCCTCCAGATGGTATTGCTGTTGCCGTTCCGTCATTTAATCCGAAACAAGTAATGTCTGTGGTGGTAATTACTAAACTTATGGCAGCAACAGGTTCATTAATTGTTACAGATACATTTGAGGTGCAGCCATTGGCATCTGTAACAATTACACTGTATGTTCCAGCTATAAGTCCAGTTGCCGTTGAATCGGTTTGACTGCCTGCATTTATATCCCATAAGTAACTATACGGTGCTGTTCCGCCTGAACCGGAAACTGTTGCAGATCCATTATTTCCTCCTGTACAACTTACGTTGATAGAATCAGAAATAACCGAAGTTAACATTGGTGGCTCCGATATCGTAACAGATACAACGGTATCACAACCATTCCCATCCAATAGTGTTGCGGTATATGTTCCTGCTGCTAATCCAGTAGCTGTATCTCCTATTTGAATTGGAGATGTATTCCATGTGACGGTGAAAGGAGGTACGCCACCTGATAAAGAGACTATTGCGGAACCATCGTTACCTCCAAAACAACTCACAGCATTTAGAGTGTTAGCTATTGTAGCATTAAACTTTACAATTGATATGAGTACAGTATCAACATCGGGGGGACAAGTTCCATTGCCTGTTGTAGTTAAATATAATTCAATACTCCCATTAGCAATTTCTGCAAGTGTTGGAGTATAAGATGCATTTAATGTGCTATCGTTTGGGCTAAAAGACCCATTTCCGCCAGTCCAAACTCCACCCGAAGCAGCAATAACACTTCCAGACAAAACAATGGGCATATTAGCTTCACAAACAGTTTGGTCGGTTCCCGCATTTGCCGTAATAGCAGAAGCAAAAGAGGTAACTACCACAGTATCATAAGTTGGAGGACAACCAGATGAATCACCAAGTGTAACATAATATGTTCCAACATTTATAAAAATAGATTGAGTAGTGTCTCCAGTACTCCATAAATAGGAATAAGGTGGTGTGCCTCCTCCACCATTTGCAGTAATTGTTGTGCCTGAAGAACCAAAGCATACTGTTGGATTAATGGGTAATATAGTAGCTGTTAATGTTGAATTAAATGTAACTCTAACGGTATCACAAGCTGGCACAGTATCACAACCTCCTAATGGCATGCCACACATCTGAAAATCGACAAAAGGAGGAAATCCTGCTTGGGCTGTTACATTAACTGAATCACATCCGATTGTGCAATCTAAGTAACTATCAAATACTCCTGTAGGCCCAGGATTAATAGATGTCCATACAATTGAAGAAGGTTGATACCCAAAAGCATATATTGATCCATTGCAGCCATCATTCACCACTATATTGGGACCAATTCCAGGATCAGCAATCGATAATATAGAATATTCGTTATTGTTATTACCAGGTTTACAAAATGTAATGTAATGAGGTCCTGGTCCATTTAAACATAATGGCTCTCCAACTTGAATTAATGGTCCACAAGCTACTTGATAATATAATGCTCCAGGAGGTATGGCTCCAGAAAAAATATTGAATATAATTCCTTCGGCATCAGGATGTAATGTAACAATAAATGCTATGCACCTATCAGGATTTGTTGCACCACAACAAGTGTCATCTCTAATCGTATCTGGGCTAATCCATGTTCCATTTGGATCAGTACTTAAATCAACAATAAATGTTGGTGTTCCTGCACCACATTGTGCATCAACATTATTAGATAATAATGATAGACAAATAATACATATTAAAAATAAATACCTCAATTTGATAAGTTTAATTTGCTTATATTACAACTCCTGTTCTCCTACGTAAAACTCTTCAATTATGTTCAAAAAATAATTTTAAATTTACTTTGAAGAAAACTTAGTTTAGTTTGACAATAAAAGTTATTGCTTATTGTAATCTTTTCCTATAAAAAGAAAGTATAAGGGAGTGCTTATCACTTCTATCTTATTGATCACCTTTATTATCTTTTTTTTCTAATGTAAATTCTATTAATTTATCATTATTAACATTAAACTCTAACTCTGTTGTATAAGAATGGAAGTCTTTAGCTTCTATAATAATATTGTACGTTTTATCTGGATCCACCAACATGATAAATTTTCCAGTAGCATCGTTTGATTTGTATATTCCTTGCACTTTTTTTGATTCGTTTTCTATCAAGGTGATTTTTGCTGAAATTGGATTTTTTTCATCTTTGGTATTCACTTTTGCTTTTAGCACATGTAATTGAAGTGCTTCATCCTTAAAAATAATTTTATAAATATCTTGCCCTCCATAACCTCCATCCTGTGAGGAGGAATAATAGCCCACATTTCCGCTTGCTGCTAATACAAAAAATATGTCGTCTTGTACCGTATTAATAGGATATTTTAAGTTTTCAGGGTTACTCCAAACATTGTTTTCGAGCACGGTTTTAAAAACATCATATCCACCCATATTTTGATGTCCTTTTGAGCTAAAAAAAAGTGTTTTTTTGTCGGAATGTATAAACGGAGCGTCTTCATCATGCGACGTATTAATTGTTGGACCCAAATTAGCTGCTTTACTCCATTCACCATTAGGCATCCGCATTACTTTGTAAAGGTCTTTTCCTCCAAAACCTCCAGGTCTATCACTCGAAAAATAGAGTATTTTATCATCCAGCGTAATACAAGCACTCGACTCAATGTAGTCGGAATTAATATCTGAACCTAATTTTATGGGATCTTCCCAGTCAATTAAGCCCATTCTACTTTCATACAAATCGCCTGAAATTAAATCATCACTGGTTTTAAAGATAAATAAAATCTGTCCATCAGCCGAAAGTCCAACACAAGCATCATTAGTAGCTGTATTTAATCCTTTTCTGAGTGGCTTTGGCGGTGTCCAAGAGTTGTTTTCTTTTTTACTCACATAAATGTCTTCAAAGGGCATATCGTTTGGGTCTAACAAATCTCCTGTGCTTCCAGGTCTTCTAGAAGTAAATAACAACATAGTTTCATCTGCCGAAATTAAGGGGACATATTCTTGATATTCTGTGTTGATTGTTGGTCCTACATTTTGAATTAATACATTTCTTTTATCCAAAATTGCCGCTTCGGCATATTTCGTTTTTTCTATTAATCGATTAATTTCTTCATTGTTTACTTCTTTTTCGCCAGCAATTAATTTATAGGCATTGTAATAGTTAATTGCCTTATTAAATTTCATGCTAATATGTGCTAAGGCGGCTTTGTATCGAAACAATTCCAAACTAACTGCACTACTCGATTTAAGAAAATGATTTTCGGCTTTGAAGTAATTTTTTAAGTAATAATTACAAACTCCCATATTAAAATTGAGTTCGTTATTTAAACTGTCGGAAGGATAAAGTACATTATAAATTTTTAAAGCACCATAGTAATCACCTATCTCCATCTTTTTATTGGCAAAATCAATTGACTTATTAAAATCCTTCGATTTTTCTTGTGTGTATGCAT
>PFUQ01000067.1:686-3495 GCA_002790175.1 Flavobacteriales bacterium CG_4_9_14_3_um_filter_32_8 | reverse complement strand
TTCACTCCTCTTTCAGATTTTTCCTCCACTGCTGCCGACAGTATAAATGTATCTATACAATTGTTTGGTGTTGATGTATAATACATAATATCATAAACACCTCTTTGTGTATAAATATATAAAGAAAACAGATGGTTTATATATGTTGAAGAGATGGTGAAATTACTAATATCATTGGGCTGAATAGGTAAATTAAAATTATCGTTGTGACAACTTGTTAAAAAATAATTTAAATAATTTTCCATTCTATTCAAAAATTTATCACATTGATTACCAATAAGTTTACTCCCTAAAAAAAGGAAACTAAATAGAATAAAAAAAATTCTGCCCCTCACTAACATATTAACAATACGTAAAAATGAGTAAAAAGGTGCAGAAATAAACTGATATTATACTAAAAACTGGGTAAATTATTACATAGTTAAATAAAAAGCCAAAAGTAGGAAGACGGAAGCACTTCATCCGTAAGCTGACGGATTCCGACAAAAAAATAATGTATAAATTTATCTCATTCTCAGTATAGTCAACTATTTTATGAAAAACCGTTATTAAAATTTAGTTCTCACTTTTCTGTATTTATAATTTGATTTACCCACGCTAATAGGTTTATCTTTTGGGTATTTAACATTAAAAGTTAAGTTAATTGTTTTAGTTTGGTTAGGTTCAATATTATAAAGCCATACTAACTCTCCTGTTAAATCATTCTTTTTAGCATTAGAGATTTCATCAGCAGTAACCTCAATTTGACTATCTTGAGAAACAGGAAGTTGGTCTAACACTTCTATATCAATAGGAACTTTGCGGTTATTTTTCACTACCATTTGATACGCATGCGTTTCTTTTCTGTTTGAACCGATGTATTTTACGGAACTGAAATCTTTCAATTTTGTTCGGGTTACCAACACTTTTTTATCTCTTCCTAAAGAAATATCTAAAGTATCGCTAACATTACGAGTTGCAATAAACGATTGACCTACAAACGTTCCGCCAAAATAAATATTAGCCGTTCCTTCTATCAAATTCAAATCTTGCCAGTTGGTTATTCGAGCCAATAAATAAGCATCCTTTTCTAATTTTGGAACTGCATAATGTTTGTAGATGGTTGGTAATTCGTGTTCGATTACATCTACAATGTATGGTTTGTTGTCTGATGGAAACGTATAAGACTTTTCAATTTCAAATTCAGCACTCAACTCAGAAACTGAAATACTTTCAAAATCTGAAGCAGGAATTTCGGCTAGAGTATTATCATTTCCATTAAAATAGGCATTTTGACTTAATCCTTGTGGAGCATTTTGTTCAGAATTAATATATTCTTGCTTTTTATCTGCCATACCCTTTTGCTGATACATATTGGAAGTAATTTTATTACTCTGATACTCATAGGCTAAATTGTAATTCAAATACCAAGGCGACATTTTAGGCTGAGTAGCACTAACGGTTGGGTCGGCTGTTGATAATTTAAAATTGATGTTATTCCAATCAATAT
This sequence comes from Flavobacteriales bacterium CG_4_9_14_3_um_filter_32_8, assembly GCA_002790175.1. Taxonomy (GTDB): domain Bacteria; phylum Bacteroidota; class Bacteroidia; order Flavobacteriales_E; family Vicingaceae. The sequence goes on along the minus strand of PFUQ01000067.1, from coordinate 2,006 downwards.
CTGTATTATTATAAACAAAAGCTTTGTATTTAAGATTAATTGGTTTGTTAATGTCTTCGGCTCTAATATCGTACGAAGGAGTCCAACCTGCATTGCTGACAATGTATTTTAAATCAATTTCTGTGGTTGTTGGCACTTCTGCATTTATTAATAGCGTTATTTCTCCACGTGAATAACTTGTTTTTGCATTGACTTGGTACAATTCGTTATTAATTCTATTGATTACTCGGTTGTTTTCATTAACCTCTCTATCAATTTTTGCCATTGCTTTATTTATTTCCATAATTCTTGAACGATACAAATCTGCTGCTAATTTTAGTTCGGCTATTGAAACTCCGTTATTATCACCTCCAATAGATTTATTTTGCAGCAGCATATCTTTTTCTATGGTATAAGCATCTTTATCATTATAGAATGCTACATTTTTTTGGCTAATCAAATCCAACGAATCTGTTAATTGTTTGATAACTGGCTTTTCTTTCACATTAGTTAAGTAATCAATTCGATGTGAAATTGCTAACAGCTCAACATTATTGGTGGTAGTAACTTGAATGGTGTTGGCGTTAAATTTAGGCGATAAATCTGTGAAAATAATTTTGGTTCTACCTTTTTCTAAATTAATTTTTTTGGTTCGATAAATTTCCGCTCCATCTAGAAAGATAATCGCAGATTTAATTTCGGAAGTTACTTTTTGTTCTTTTTCATTTTGTGCCCATCCTGTTTGAAACAGAAATGTAAAACATAGTAAATAAATAATCTTTTTCATTGTATTTTTTTTAAATTAAAGATGTAAAAATTAATTGAATTCATAAAATTGTCAAATAGATTCTGTTTAAATCTAAATCTGTACTAAACTAATTAAAAATAATTGATTACTTATCCTAAAATGAGTAAAATAGCATTTTCATTTAGTTAACTGGTTAGTTATGTAAGTTTTCTCCAAACGAAGTTAAGAGACTATAACTGGAAGATAAAAAAATTAGCTCCTCTCCATTACCAAATTATTCAACACTTAACACTTAATATTTCATTTAAACTCATTACTTTTAGCCAACATTTTTAAACTTATAACATGAATCTCTTTGATAAAAAGTACATCAAACACCTTGTTGCCATTTTAATTTTAGCAATTATAGCTGTCATTTATTTTTATCCAGAAACACAAGGTAAAAAAATATTAAGTCACGACCAAGTGAGTGCTGCAGCTTCTTCTCAGGAGCATCGGGATTATCAGAATAAAGGAGAAACTACTTTGTGGACTAGCCGAATATTTTCAGGTATGCCACTTTTTATGGTTGCCTATCGGGTAAAAGCAAATCT
>PFUQ01000067.1:0-537 GCA_002790175.1 Flavobacteriales bacterium CG_4_9_14_3_um_filter_32_8 | reverse complement strand
CGCTTTTGAGTATAATGCTCTTGATGTTGCAGTTGGCGATTGGATTATCAATGATGTGGGTGAATCTGTTCAAATTATTGCAATAGACACCTTATCTACTACTAATTTATCACTAGTTTGTACCGTTGAAGACATTGATTTATTTAATATTAATTCTAACTTATCAGCATCTGGTGAAGGATTTACTAGTTCGGGCAAAATAGTTATTTTTAAAGAAAATGATGCTGAACAATTAATTATTAATCCGATAGACAGTTTCAATATATCTCAACAATTTTTTATCAACGCCATATCTCGTTTTCAATACACTGCGTCAGCAAAACCAACTGGTATTACCGAAACTAGTGCTGTTACATTGATTGAAAATTATGGTTATATTACAGAAGCAAGTGCTGTTGCTCTAATTGCGGCAATATCAGCAAGTGATGTAAGTGCTCTTTCACAACTAACAGATGATATAGGTGTAGTTACAATCGATACTGCTACATCGGTATTAAGTCAATTGGTAAATGACGCGGGTTATATAACAGAAACAAG
>PFUQ01000214.1 GCA_002790175.1 Flavobacteriales bacterium CG_4_9_14_3_um_filter_32_8 | reverse complement strand
CATCAATGTTTTTCCGACTTTTGAAAATTATGTGGAGCAGTTCTCTACTTTTATTTCTTTAATCGAAAAAAAAGGTACGTTGATTTATTGTAAGGCAGATAGCGAAGTAAATAAAATAGCTTTAACAACTCCAAATCCAAATATTGAAAGGATTGCCTACCAAACTCCTGAAAACGTGATTGAGGATGGGATTACTTCCATTTTGGTGGAAGGAAATAAAATTCCACTTCAAATTTTTGGCGACCATAATCTACAAAATGTAAATGGAGCAAGATTAATTTGTAATCAGCTTAAAATTTCTGACGAACAATTTTATGAAGCCATTCAAGATTTTAAAGGAGCAGCAAAACGGTTAGAATTGATTGCTCAAAATAATACAACAGCAGTTTATAAGGATTTTGCACATTCGCCATCGAAACTAAAAGCGACTACTGCTGCGGTAAAACAACAATACCCCAACCGTAAATTAATTGCTTGTATGGAACTACATACGTTTAGCAGTTTAAATAAATCGTTTTTAAAAGAATATAAAAATAGCATGAGTGCTGCCGATGAAGCTTATGTATATTACAGCAACCATACATTAGAACATAAAAAATTGGCAGCAATAACACCAGAAGAAGTAAAAGCTGCATTTGGTTCGGATAATGTAATTATTTACAATGATTCTGATGACTTATTTAAAATGCTTGCTGAAAAAAACTGGAAAAATAAAGTGTTACTCTTAATGAGTTCTGGGAATTTTGATGGTGTAAACTTAGATGAGTTTGGGAAAAAAATTATTTCTTAAACCCTGGATATTTTTTCATTAAAAAAGCAAAAACTGCAGAATGAAATAGACCCATAAAAACTAAGCCAAAAAGTGTCCACATGGCTTGAAAATAAGGTGATAAATAAGTTTGAATTCCAAATATTTGGTTGGATAAATTGGTTTGAATGGTTTCCCTACTTTCTGTTGCCATTTTGTTTTTAGCCGAATTATAAAGTTCGTCTAACAATGGTTGTTGTTTAATGGCAAAAAAATCAGCATCAATTTTTGCATAATAAACATAGGTGATAATTGCCATTAATATCGCATAAAAAGAAGCTGTTCGAGCACCAGTTTTAAAATCTTGCCTAAAGGTTGTCGCTCCTTCATACATTACTTTATTACTTCTAATTCCAAAAAAAACAGTAACCAATAACACCAACATTAAAAAATATCGAATATAAGCTTCTGCTGCTCCATGTTGTACACCTAATAAGAATATGGAAACTTTAACAATTAAAGAAATAACAGCAAAAACTACAGCAACTTGAAAAGGATTCTTAAACATCAATTTATCGTTTATCGTCATTGCGATTGGAGTGCAACGTAGCGAAGCAATCTGCCTAATCGAAGGACGGATTGCTTCAGCTCCCACACTCAATTCCAACTCTAGGGCCTCACAATGACTTTTATTTCAAATTAGTTTCCTCCCTTCATCGAGATTAGAAACTCTTCGTTATTAATGGTGTTACCCATTCTTGCCTTAATAAACTCCATGGCTTCAACAGGATTCATATCTGCTATGTGGTGTCTTAAAATGTGCATCAATTGTGTAACATCATCTCCCAATAACAAGTCTTCTCTTCGGGTGCTTGAAGCAATAATATCGATAGCTGGATATATTCTTTTGTTAGATATTTTTCTATCTAACTGTAGTTCCATATTACCCGTTCCTTTAAATTCTTCAAAAATCACCTCGTCCATTTTAGAACCTGTATCTGTTAAAGCTGTTGCAATAATAGTTAAAGAACCTCCATTTTCTATTTTTCGGGCGGCACCAAAGAATCTTTTTGGTTTGTGTAATGCGTTAGCATCAACACCCCCAGAAAGTACTTTTCCTGAAGATGGAGAAACAGTATTGTAAGCTCTTGCTAAACGAGTAATTGAATCTAACAAAACAACAACATCATGTCCACATTCTACCATTCTTTTGGCTTTCTCTATTACTAGATTTGCTAATTTAACATGTTTTTCGGCTGGTTCATCAAATGTAGAAGCAACAACTTCTGCGTCAACACTTCTTGCCATATCTGTTACTTCCTCTGGTCTTTCATCAATTAATAAAATAATTAAATAAACTTCTGGGTGATTATCAGCAATAGCATTGGCAATGTCTTTTAATAAAGTAGTTTTACCAGTTTTTGGTTGTGCTACTATCATTCCTCTTTGTCCTTTCCCGATTGGTGTAAATAAATCAATTACTCTATTGGATAAGTTATTTTTCCGATCGCTTACTAAGTTTAATTTTTCGTTAGGAAAAATTGGAGTTAAATATTTAAAAGGAACTCTATCTCTCACTACATCAGGCGTTCTATTATTAATAGAAACTACTTTTATTAAAGGAAAATATTTTTCACCAATTTTTGGTGGTCGAACACTACCTCTAACAGTATCTCCTGTTTTTAATCCAAATAATTTTATTTGAGATTGGGAAACATAAATATCGTCTGGAGAGTTTAAATAATTGTAATCGGATGATCGTAAAAAACCATAACCGTCAGGCATAATTTCCAGTACACCTTCACTAACAATTATTCCGTCAAAATTATAACCATGGTCATCTGTTTTGTTTCGGCTGGCGGTATTAAATTTTTCATTGCTAGCATTTCCATTTCCATTTCCATAACTATTGCCAGTTTCTCTGTTTTCTATCGATTCAATAGTTCTTGTGGGATGATTTGGTCGTAATGGTTTTTCTGTCGATTTTGTTTCAGCAGATACCTCTTCACTATCAAAAGGTATTTTGGCTTCTTCTGCCATTTCAATATCATCTGTCATTTCTGTATCAACTAGAAAATCAGTATTCGTATTTTTTTCTCTAATTATTGGTCGAGCAGGAGCTCTTGGAGTTTCAGGGTTTTTTATAGGAATTTCTGGTTTAGGGATAGAAGTTGATTTTATTTCATCAAAATGTAGTTGTGGGGTAGTTTCTTCACTTACATTTTTTGGAGTACTAAATAAGCTGATTTTTTCTGCTGGCAATCTTTTTCTTTTTGGTTTTGAAGTAGCTCCACTTGATGATCCTGCAGGAGTTCTTTTTTTCTCCACTGGGTTTGCTGTGTCCTCTTTTTTTAGAGGTCGAATTGCTTGTTGATCTAAAATTTGATAAACTAATTCTTCTTTTTTTAGTTTATCAGCTTTTTTAATGTCTAATGTAATAGCAATTTCACGAAGTTCTGTAATTAACTTCTTGTTTAATTCAATAATATCGTACATGTAATAAGTTAATGATTTTTAATATATTTTAATCCTAATGATTTGTTTTTATATTTTTAATTACAAGAAAATGTAATTTTTTTTTGTGATGGTAATTTATGTTTGTTTGCCCCTTTTAGTAAGTAGCCTCTTAAAATGATTTATAAATGACTTAAAAGTAATAATTGGTTGTGATAATAACGTTATCAGGATAAATGATGCTGCAATAGTACGAATAAAATTTATAATGAATAAATTTTTTTTAAAATTCTTTAGATTATAAATAAGTTAGTAAACATTAATCAATGGTTAGCTGTTTTAAGAAATACTTGGCATTTACCTCGTTGTAATCTTTACGCCATGATAAAGCTGCTTCTAAGTAGATGTGTTCTAATATAGGTTTATCATCTACTAAAATTAGTGCATCATCAAAATTAATGTCCATTTCGTAAATAATGGTGTTGATGATTTCATTTTTTGATTTTAACTCTTCCTGACTGCAAATAAAAAGTAAGTTTCTGTTTTGCTCCGCCCCTGGAGTTGCATATAATAATACGTTATATTTTTCAGCTAATAAAGTTTTATAGATAGACCGAGCCGCCTTTCCTTTACTATCTAAAATAAATCCATAAAAATTAATGACTAAAACCCCATTTTTATTAAGTTTCGTTTTAATTTCATGAAAAGCTTCTTTGGTCATTAAATGAATGGGTGGTGTTTCGCTGTGGTATAAATCATAAATAATAATGTCGTATTTATTTTTTGTGATGTTTAAATAATGTCGTGCATCATCGATAACCACATTTACATTATTATTGATGTTAAAATATTTTTTGGCAACAGCTTCCACTCGTTCATCAATTTCTACCACATCAACATTCAATTTGTTTTTTTCTAATTGTTTATAAAGTGTTCCCCCTCCTAAACCTAAAAGGAGTGCCTTGTTACCTGTTGCATACGAATTAATGGTATAAGTTAATACATCCACATAATCCCAATAACTTTTATTAGGGTCATTGATATCCATAATGGTTTGAGATATATTATTAACCATTAATTCTCGGTAAGGTTTGTTTCTGTTTTCTTTGGCGTTAAACAAGCTTCTGTCAACCACTTTAATTTCTCCTAATATTCCTTCCGATTGATAGATGACTTCCTTGCTATTAAACCGATTTTGAAAATTGTAGGAGAAAATGGCTAACAATACCAATAATGTTGAAGAAAATTTAAAAGTTTTAGTAAATAAAAAAAGAATTAGTGCTATTCCAATAACCAAAAGACCATAACTGTATAAAGTAGCCGTAATACCAAACTGTGGTAAGGTGTAAAATCCAACGGTAAAGGTGGTGAAAATACCGCCTAGTGTAGAAATTGCATATACATTTCCACTGCTTTTTCCTGATTCTTTTGCTTGTTCGGTTAAAAAATTAATGATTAAAGGAGAAACTGCTCCAAATAATACCAATGGGATAAACAAAAAACTTAAAAGAGAAATGATTGTTCCTATTAATAAATTAAAGTTGATGGTGATGGGTAATACAAAATCGCTAATAATAGGAGTAATAGCGACAAAACATCCTGCCACCAACATCATCCAAAAAATAATTGATTTTTTGTGGTTTTTAGAAGATACATATCCTCCTAAATAATAACCACTCATTAAAGCGGTAAGTGTAATTCCTAAAACTGAAGCCCAAACATAAATAGAAGTGCCAAAATAAGGCGATAAAATTTTTGCACTGCACAATTCTACGCACATTACCGCCCCACCTTCAATAAAGGCAAGTATAAAGATTAGATTTTTTATTTTATGCAACATATTTTACTAAAAATGAGATAA
>PFUQ01000144.1 GCA_002790175.1 Flavobacteriales bacterium CG_4_9_14_3_um_filter_32_8 | reverse complement strand
AAAAATTTTCATTGTCTCTAAAAAACTATGAAAATTTTGATGCGAATCAATTTTTAAAACCCACCTTAAGTTGGTATTGACATTAAATTTATAACATATCCTTAAATATAGCCTAGCATTAAAGTAACATAAGGCATGTAATTTTATCGTAAAATAAAAAATAAATGTATGATGAAAAAATTTGAACTCAAAGGATCCCAGAAAGAACCGAAATTAGTTTTGGATTTGAGAAATGGAAGTATTAAAATTCTTGGAAGATCAACTATGGTTAACCCACATGATTTTTATTCGAGTGTTTTAAAACTAGTTGATGATTATTGTAAACAACCTCTAAAAAAATCTTTTTTAATGATTGATTTAGAGTATTATAATACGCTTTCTGTAAAATATCTTTTACGAATAACTGAATTAATATCTAAAATTAACCTAAAAGAGGGGTATGAAATAAAAATTAACTGGTATTTCGATGCTGAAGAAATTGGTATAGCTGAAGACATCAAATTAATTAGTGAAATTATACAATTTAAGATTAATGCCATTGAGCATGAGTACGAATTTGCTTAATGCTCTCCAGTAACGCCTTCGCTCACATTAATAATATGATCTCCCACTTTTTCTAGTGAATTAAACAAATCACTATAAATGGTGGCACTTGCAAAATTATATTCCCCCTTTTCAACGCTTTCAAAATGTTCTTTTCTCAGTATTTTTCGATATTGATTGATGTTGTTTTCTAATTCTCTTGCTTTATCTAAAGAAATGTTATCATAATAAGAATTAAGGTTTTGATTCATATTATCTAATGCTAACTCAACTAAATCGAACATATTTAATAATTTCGTGCGTTGTTCGGGTGTGAAGTATGTTTTTTGTTGGTTTTTTCGTTCCACACCTTTCGACATTTGATAATAAATATCGCCAATACGCTCAAGATTTACAATAATTCTTAACATTCCTCTAATGCGAATACTGGAATTTTCATTCATTTCCCCCTGTGAGATTTTAGCTAAATAATCTGCTACATCTTGTTCAATTCTATCGGTAATATCTTCATACTTTTTTATTCTTAATAACAACACATTTATTTCATTGGTTTCTGTTTCTTTAATTAAATTTTTTAGAAAGCCGTTCATTCTTTTTACAATTTCTCCAAATTTTGCTATTTCTTTTTGTGCTTCAAAAATAGATACATCTGGTGTTAGTAAAATTCCTGTGGAAAGGTGTTCTAAATGAAATTTTTCGTCTGTTTCTCCTTTAGATTTAATATTATTAGTTGCCAGTTTAACTAATTGTGGAATAAACCAAACCAATATAAAGGTGTTGATGATATTAAATAATGAATGAAATATGGCAATTCCAATTGGGGCTCCTTTGGCAAGATAAACGGATTCTAAAGAAAACAGTTGAACTCCAATAGAATTGATAATTTCTACTATTGGAAAGGTAGATAAAACAATAATCATCCAGGTAAAACCAAAAATATTTATTAAAGAATGTATACGTGCGGTTCTTTTTGCATGTACATTGGCAGACATAGCGGCCAATTCGGCATTAATAGTTCTTCCAAAATTTTGCCCCAAAACTAATGGTATGGCTATTTCAAATGGTAACAATCCATTAAAACACAACACTTGGGTAAGAACAATGGCAGCAACCGATGATTGTAATGCTAAAGTGAGTATAACGCCAATCATCACAAAAAAGATGTTATCGATAAAGTCTAGTGGTATAATTTTTTTGAAATATTCGAATATAGGAAGAGCTTCATTGGCTGTAGGAACAAACTTAATAATTAAGCTTAGTCCTAAAAACAATAGAGCAACACCAAAAATAAATTCACCAACATATTTTAGTTTGTTTTTACTTGAAAAAATAAGAGGTGTTCCAATGGCAAACAAAAAAATGAAAAAATAGGATAAGGATTGATCAAAACCAAAAACAGAAACTATCCAAGTAATTATAGTTGTACCAATGTCAGCACCCAACATAATACTAACAGATTCTACTAATGTGATTAATCCTGAATTTACAAAACTAACCACCATTACTATGGTTGATGATGACGAAAATATAATAGATGTTAATAAAAACCCTGTGAAAATTCCAGAAAATTTATTTTTGGTCATTACATTCAACATACGTGAAAGAAAATTTCCAGAAGCTTTTTGAATGCTTTCACTAGCTGTTTTAATTCCAAATATAAAAAGCCCTAAAGACCCAATAATTGCTAAAATATCTATTAATGAAAATTCCATTTTTATTTTTAATTTATTTCTATTTTACCAACCAAAATATTGTATTAATTCTGTTTGGATATTTGTATTTACTCCAATAGCAAGTGCTACAGAAATAATTAATCCTAAAGTAGCAAAAACAATGTCTCTACCAACAATTTTTAGTGTTCCAACCATATTTCTATTGGTTTCGGCATTTTTAGAGAGTTGCATAGCAAGTTCTCTTCCTCCTAATAAGCCCAAGAAAATCCAAGTCGTACTCATGGGTATTTTGCTCCATTCGGCAAACACAAACAAAATAATGGTATAAACAAAGTCAATCACCGTAGCTCCACGAACATCGGCGGTTTGTGATTTTTCGGTAATAATTTTTTGTATTTTATCACCACGTAAATAAAACAACAACCCTAATCCAAAAAAGATAAACGAGGCAAAGAACAAAAAGTCTAAAAAAGTAAGTTGACGATTTAAAAAGATGGCAATATTAGCAGCGTCGTGTCTAATCCAAATACTCCACAACCAGCCACTAATTATCCATTGTGCAATTCGCCAAGCTGGATGAGGTGTACCTGCTGTTAGTTTTTTTATTGGTCCAGCCAACAAGTACCAAACCAATATTGCTACCACAAACGACAAACCATAACCAGTTAAGCTTTTTTGAGCTACTCCAATAATACCAGAAGCATTAGCACTAAAACAGCTCAGTAACATAAAAGTAGTTGATACTGGCATTCGTAAACGAGTAATCAGCAACAATACAACAGGGGCAATAATTTGATAAAAAGAAAATGAGGTTGGAGATTCTGAAAATCCTTTAGAAGTTAGTCGTTGAAAGGAAACATCGCCACCATAAGTGTACCAACTATAAAAAACAGTTGCTACAAAAATACCACCAATCCATAACCAGAGTTTCCACCATTTGGTATCAACATTAGATGAAATAAAAGTGCCTATGGTTTGAATAGAATCGTTGGCAATAGCAGAATAACCCGCAAACATAAAACCTATCCACATGGCTATTTGTGGGTAAGGGTAAAAAATAGCAGAAATAACAACCATCGCTGCCAACATTCGCAAAAAGGTGCGTTCTTGTAATCCAAAAAGAATTAATGATTGATACCTTCTATCACCAATAATTTGTGAAGCTAAACTTATCCTACTCATTGTTGAAGATTTTTTTGTTTATTATTGTTTTTTTGGATTAATATAAAATACACCATCAACACTGCGGCAATAGGCATAATTGCATGATTTACAATAAATACCAAAAAATGTTGATTTTTCATTGTTTGATTGCCTAATAAATCATAAAAAAAATAACCAAAAGGATTTAATGCAGAAACATTAGCGAAAAAAGAAGTCATTGCAAAAAGTGCTGCATAAAATAAACTGAGATAAATGGTTCCTGCCAATTGACGAGAATTAAACAATACCCTTATCATATAAAACACATAACTTAAAAAAGCCGCAGTTATAGAATTTATAGCAATTATTAGTGCTGTATTGTTAAGTTGAATAAGCTGGAAGTCCTCAATGTTAATTTTGGTGGTAATGCTATTTATTGTGTTAAAAATCATTACTCCAACAAAAGCACCTAAAATTTGTACTGGAATTTTATGGAGTAAAATTATTGGCTTTCTTTTTCGTAAGGCTGTTACCAAAGTAATAAACGGAATAATATGTATGCGATAGGTATGAAATGGAATGTAAACAGCTGCAAAAAAAGCCAATCCGATTGAAAAAGATAATAAAATATAATCGGTGTGAAATCCTTGATCTAAGTACCTGCTAATAAAAATAAAATACAACGCAGAGAAAATAGTTGATGCCAAAAATTCGGCAAACGTGTTTAAGATGATTGTTTTTGTTTTGAGTTTTTCTCTTAAAAAGACTCTTCGATTACTCTCTGTCATAACAAAATCGAGCTAATAAAAAAATTATGTGCAAAAAAATAGCACTGTAAAAGTAAAAGGAAATCTTATTTGAATCAATAAATTAATGTTAAGACAATGTTAAGACAATGTTAAGTAATTGGCTTTTAATAAAATTAAAGATGCGTTAAAAAAAATGATTTGATTCTTTTATACTCTTTTAATAAAAGTTTATTCACTTTGTTTAAATTTAACGATTAAGAAAAAGTAAATAATTACATTTCTGAGATGAAAGAAAAAATTTATCAAATAATTTTTGAACATGATACTAAAGCTGGAAAACTGTTCGATGTCAGTTTACTTTGGATAATACTGTTTAGTGTTTTTGTTGTAATTGCCGAAAGCATTCCATATTTCCATCAAAATTATTTTTTATCTTTCTCTATTATTGAGTGGATGTTAACTATTCTTTTTTCTATCGAATATTTACTTAGAATTTACAGTTCACCTAAACCTTTACAATACATTTTTAGTTTTTGGGGAATAATAGATTTACTATCTATCTTCCCAACCTATTTAGAGTTCTTTGCAAGCGGATACCATTATTTAATTTCTGTTCGAGTTTTTAGATTATTACGTATTTTTCGTATATTACGATTAGCCCACCTTAACAAAGAGGCTCAATTGTTAGTGGTGGCTTTAAAAGAAAGTAGGTATAAAATTACTGTGTTTTTTTTGTCGGTCTTAGCCATTGTGGTGTTTATGGGAACACTAATGTATGTTTTGGAAGGAGAAAAAAGTGGATTTAATAGTATTCCACAAGGTATTTATTGGGCAATAGTAACTATTACTACAGTTGGTTTTGGAGACATTGTTCCTCAAACTATATTTGGAAAAATTTTAGCCTCATTTGCGATGATATTAGGGTATGTTATTATCGCTATCCCTACAGGAATTATTACAGTAGAAATTTCAAGGAGCAAAAAAATTAGAAAAAAATGCCCTATATGTGAAAAAGAAAATCCAACAACCTCTAACTATTGCAACAATTGTGGTGATAAATTTAAGGATTAGTTGTTTTTTGGTGTTTTAAAACTTTTGCTTCGATATAAAAGATAAGCTCTTCTGCAATATTTTTTGTTAAATCACCTACTCGTTCCAATTTTCTAATAATAGAAAGTAAATACAAATAGTTGTGAATTTTTTCTGGTTTTGCATGTATTAGTTCGATGGCAATATGGGCTGCATTGCTATTTATTTCATTTAATAAAGCATCTTTAATAAATACTTGCCTTGCTAATTTGGTGTCTTCTTTTTCAAAAGCTTCAAAAACATTGTCTAACATTGTTAGTGCATTTTCATACATTTCTGTAAAACGAATTTTATCCAAATTTTTTTGAGCTAATTGTCTATCGACACTGTTAATGTATTTGGCAATACCAACCGCATTGTCAGCAATTCGCTCCAAATCGGAACTTATTTTATAGGCTGCCATCACAAATCGCAAATCAACAGCTACAGGACTATACAATGCTAAGACATCCTCAACAGCTCTATCGATGTTAAGTTCCATGGCATTTACCCTATTTTCGTTGGCGTTAATTTCATGAACTAAATCTTTGTCGAATGTTAAAACAGCGTCTTTCCCTTTAGCTAATTGACTTCTTACCAAGCTCATCATTTCGATAACTTGTTGTTTTATTTGTTTTAATTCTGAATCTAAATGTGTCATAGTGGTTTAAGGTTTGTCGGAAGTCCGAAGACGGAAGTCCGAAGATTTATTTGAGGTTTGTTATTTGTATTTGTTATTTGAGGTTTGAAGTTACTAGTTTTTTCTTCTGACTTCGGTCTTCTGACTTCGGTCTTCTGACTTTACCCAAATCTTCCTGTAATATAGTTTTGTGTTTTTTCTTGTTTTGGATTTGTAAAAATTATTTTAGTGTCGTCATATTCAATTATCTCTCCCATATAAAAAAAGGCAGTTTTATCACTAATTCTAGCTGCTTGCTGCATATTATGGGTAACAATAACAATGGTATATTTTTGTTTTAATTCAAACATCAATTCTTCAATTGAAGCGGTAGAAATAGGGTCTAAAGCCGATGTTGGCTCATCCATTAAAACAATTTTTGGTTCTACTGCCAATGTTCTGGCAATACATAAACGTTGTTGTTGTCCACCAGAAAGTGCTAATGCCGATTTTTTTAAATCATCCTTTACTTCATCCCACAAAGCAACATCTTTTATCGATTTGATAACTCTTTCCTCAATAAATGATTTGTCTTTAATTCCTTGGATTTTAAGCCCATAAGCCACATTTTCGAAAATTGTTTTTGGAAAAGGATTTGGTTTTTGAAAGACCATACCCACTTCTTTTCTTAACTCCTCAATAACTACATTTTTCCAATTAATTTTCTTTTGATCTATTACTATTTCTCCTTTTATTGAATACCCATCTATATAATCATTCATACGATTAAAACATCTTAAAAAAGTAGATTTTCCGCATCCAGAAGGACCAATAAAAGCCGTAACCGAATTTTTGTTCATAGAAATATTGATGTCTTTTAAGGCTTGGAAATGACCATAAAAAACATTAACATTTCTTGCTTCAATCAATGCTTTTTTATTGATTTCTGGTATTGTTTTCGGTTCTGTCATAATGTGTTCTTTTTCTTCAACTTTCATCATCTTTTTTTAGTAGTGAGCCCTAATAGGTTTTTAAAACCTATTAGGGCTTAATTACCACTTAATTTTTTTCTGCCATTTGTTTCTATAATATACAGCAACGCCATTCATCATAAAAGTAATTAATAATAAAATAATTATCGCTGCCGCTGAATTTACTGCAAATTCGTGTTGAGGTCTGGATACCCAGTTAAATATTTGTATGGGCATTACGGTAAATTCGTCCATTGGACTTGAAGGAGCAAAAGGAACATAAGCCAAAGCACCTACAACAATTAAAGGAGCTGTTTCGCCAATTGCACGAGAAATGGCTAAAATTACACCCGTTAATACTCCACCAACAGATGCTGGCAAAGTTTGATTCCATATGGTTTGCCATTTAGAAGCTCCCAAGGCAACCGAAGCATCTTTGATAGAACTCGGAACCGCTTTTAAAGCCTCACGAGTAGAAACAATAACGATGGGTAAAATAAGTAACGAAAGGGTTAAACTTCCTGCCAACAAACTACCACCCAAATTAAATGCACGAACAAAAATTTCTAATCCTAATAAACCATAAATAATAGAAGGTACTCCTGCTAAGTTGGCAATATTGATTTCTAAAAAATTAGCCCATTTCGATTTTTTACCGTATTCTTCCAAGTATATTCCTGCTCCAACACCAATTGGAAACGCAATAATAGCAGTTAAAAACAATATCCATACAGTTCCCATCAAAGCGGTATAAATACCTGCTTTTTGTGCTCTTCTAGATGGTAAATTGGTGATAAAATCCCAATCAATTCGGGTTAAGCCAGTTTTTAAAATATCATAAATTAAGATGGCTAATATGATTAAACCAAAAAGCGTACAAGCAACGCCAAAAATTTTAAAGGCATTGTCGATTAACTTATTTTTTTGGGAGTTAGTCATATTTTTCTTGGTATTTTTTCTTTATCCAAAAACTAACCGTGTTGAGTAAAAAGGTGAAAATAAACAGTGTGATTCCTGCTGCAAAAATGGTTCGGTATTCTAACGAACCATGAGGCACATCGCCCATACTCACTTGAACAATATAGGCAGTAATGGTTTCAATTGGAACGGTTGGGTCGAATGTTAATCGGGGTTGCTGACCGGCGGCAATGGCAACAATCATGGTTTCGCCAATGGCTCTTGAAATGGCTAAAATAACAGAAACAATAATGCCTGATGATGCTGCTGGAACCATTACTTTAAAAGAGGTTTGAAAACGAGTGGCTCCCATTCCAAAAGAGGCTTCTTTTAGGGTTTTTGGTATCGCATACAAAGCATCTTCGCTTAAAGAGGACACAAAAGGAATAATCATGATTCCCATAACAATACCTGCTGAAAGTGAATTAAAACCAGATAAATCGGGATAAATGGATTGTAAAAATGGGGTAACCACTGTTAATGCAAAAAAACCATAAACAACTGTTGGTACAGCTGCCAAAACCTCCAACATGGGTTTAAAGGTTTTTCTAAACGCTTTTGGGGCATACATGTTTAAATAAACAGCAATGGTTAATCCAATTGGAAGAGCAACAGCAATAGCAATTAAAGTGGTAAGCACTGTTCCCGAAACCAAGGGTAATATTCCAAAGTGTTTTTGAGCAAACAAAGGAGTCCATTCGGTATCGGTTAAAAAATCGACTATTGAAACTTCTTTAAAAAAAGCAATGGTTTCATAAAGCAAAACACCAATTATTCCGATAGTAGTTAATATCGTAATGCTAGCCGCTAGCTTTAAAAGTGTTTCTATTATTTTTTCCTGTGTCCTTGTTCTCATTGATACATTTACTAAAAAGGTCGGAATCCGTCAGCTGACGGAGGAAGTAATTCCAACTTCGTCAGCTGACGGATTCCGTCTCGGTCTTTTTATTTAACTATTTTTGGGCAACAAAAGTGTTAAATTTTTCTACCTGTTTAGCAAGAATATCGTTTGGAATAGGTACATAACCTACTTCTTTTGATATGGATGGTACAATTTCCAAGTAAAAATTAACAAACGAAACTACTTCTTCTTTTTGTGCTGCTTTGTTGCTTACGTAAATAAAAATTGGACGAGATAATGGGGTATAAGTTCCATTGGCAACGGTTTCTTGGGTAGGAAGAACAGCTCCGTTTCCACCATTTACAGGAACTAATTTTAATTTATCCTTGTTTTCTTCATAATAAGCCAAACCAAAAAATGCTAAACCTAATTTGTCGGTCGAAACTCCTTGTACCAATACATTGTCGTCTTCACTAGCAGTATAATCACCTCTACTTGCACCTTCTTCACCATTAATTACATCGGTAAAATAGTCATAAGTTCCAGAAGCTACGCCAGGTCCAAACAAATGAATTTCTTCATTAGGCCATTCTTTTCTAATTTGGTTCCATTTCATTACCACTCCTTGTGCAGCAGGTTCCCAAATTTTCTTTAATTCTTCAACTGTTAAGTAATCCACCCAAGTATTTGCTGGATTTACCAACACTGCCAAACCATCGTAAGCCACTTCTAATTCTACGTAACTAATTCCGTTTTCTTCACATGCTGCTTTTTCTTTGTCTTTAATTGGTCTTGAGGCATCGCTTATTTCAGTTTCGCCTCTCGAGAATTTTTTAAAACCACCACCTGTTCCTGAAACCCCAACGGTAACATTTACTCCTGGTTGTTCTGCTCTAAACTCTTCTGCTACCGCTTCGGTTATTGGATAAACCGTACTTGAGCCGTCTATTTTAATATCGCCTGTTAAAGCTGCTTGGTCAGTTTTTGTTTCATTTTTATCGGTATTTCCTCCACAAGAAACTAGTGTTAAAACTACTACTGCTCCTAAAATTATTTTTGTAATTTGTTTTGTTTTCATTTTTAGTATTTTTTTATAATTTATTTGAAGCAAATGTACCCTGATAACAACATGATGCTGTTAAACACTTATTATCGCTATGTTAAGTTATTGTTAAGAAATATAAAACGCATAAGAACATAATTTTTGTATATTTTTATCCTTGCATTTTATTCTATAATAAAGCCATGAACATGGAAAAAGATTTTTATCATAAAATAATACAGCATAATAAAAATTGGGTGAGTAAAAAACTTGCACTTGATGCTGATTTTTTTAAAAAATTGGAGCATCAGCAACAACCTTCTCTTTTATGGATAGGCTGTGCTGATAGTCGTGTACCTGCAAACGAAATAATAGGAGCAGAATCTGGAGAAGTTTTTGTACACCGTAACATCTCTAACATGGTGATTCATTCCGACATGAGTTTATTGAGTGTGTTGGACTATGCTGTTACTATTTTAAAAGTAAAGCATATTATTGTTTGTGGTCATTATAATTGTGGAGGAATAAATGCCGCCATGAGTAAGCAACATTTTGGAATTTTAGATAACTGGATTCGACATATTAAAGATGTTTATCGATTTCACAGCAAAGAATTGGATGCCATTACATCTGAAACACAAAAAAGCAATCGTTTTGTAGAGTTAAACATTGTGGAACAGGTTTGTAACTTGGCAAAAACCTCTATTGTACAAGCCGCATGGGCCAATAAACAACCTTTATCTATTCATGGGTGGGTATATGGTGTTGGCTCTGGAATAATTAAAGATTTAGGCGTAAATTTTAGTAGTGACGATGATTTAAGTGCTATTTATCAACTTAATTTTTAACTAAAAAACCCTCTGGTTAGAGGGCTTAGTGAATTTACACTTGTTTTTTGTATGAAGTTTCTCTACTGTCGAAATGGCATTAAAATTTATATTCTAAATTTAAAAACACCATTGGATTTTGCACGTATTTAGTATCTACTTCTACTGGAAATGATGTATTAGGATCTATTTCTATATCTTTTCCTTGTTCTGGTGTCCATCCTTGATAGTTGACAGAAACCGCTACGTCTTTAACCGGCTTGTATTGAAAACCACCAATTATTGCAGAACCATCTTTTCCGTTGTTCCAATTGTTTAAGTCTTTACTATCTATTTTTACAGAAGTTAATAGGTCGTATCTTGCAAATACTTCTAGCTTTTTACTCAACACCACTGTTAAATATCCTGAAATACCTGTTAAGTTTTCCCCTAAATTAGAGCCTTGATTGGTTTGAATGTTGTATTCTGCACCTATTCTAAATTTATCGTGCTTATATCCAATAAACGCAGCAATGGTAGATTGACTTTCTTTTAAGCCTGTTATCGTATCGCCTTTAGTAGGGATAGTAACCATATCAAAATATCCTCTTATTAGTAACCCTTTGATTGGTTTTAACGATAACCCAACTCCATATTTATAATCGCCGTCTGCATCCTGATTTTTTTTGTATCCTTCACCATTGTTAACGCTTAAGTCGAGCTGAACATAATCGTTCATTTTATAATCTATATAAACTCCCATATCGGCACTAGAGCCAAATTTATATTCATCTTGAAAAGATTTTGCCACATATCTATACCCCCAAAATTTTTCTTGTTCGCCAAATTGTTTTGTTCCCGCTAAACCAAATGTTGTGGTTAATTTTTTGGTTGCTTGCCATTTTAAATAAGCATTTTTTAAATAAGCCGTGTAAACACTAACATTGTCGGAGCCGACATCTAACATTACTACTCCTATTACTTTTTTGGTAAAGTTATGGTTGTACCCAAAATAACCTCTAGTTAACTCAAATGCTGAACGATTGGCATCTTTGGTTAAATCGTAATGAAAGTTAGCAAAAACTTTTCCCATCACATTTCCATTTGGCTTAAATTCTTCTATTTTAGTAGTGTCTTGTGCCATTGTGCAGGTTGCGATTCCCAACCCTATTAACAGTAAATTAATCTTTCTCATATTGTTTAGTTATTGTTATCTAAATTTCTATTGTTTTTAATTCTAGCACAAAAATATAAGGTTTAAATAAATTTTATGTTATCAGATATTTATTGCTGTGTTAAGTTTATGTTAAGGTGTTAACGAGTTAGCACTACATAATCTTTAAGTAAGGTATTTAAAAACCGTATTTTATCTGTTGGGGCTTTTAATTCAAGTTCATTTTCTATTTTTTCAACTAAAAAATCCAATGCTTTTTGGTGTGAATAGTTATTGTGTGTTTTATTTTTATGAAGTACTTCTTTTACAATCAACATAGCTTCTTCATTCATGTTTATCACTTGTGGATAGGTAGGAACATAATTTTCTAGTTGGTTGAGTCGTAATAAATTATTAAGCTGCATTCTTTCCGTTTTACCAACTCTAACTACAACGGTGTTGGCTAAAAAATCACCTAACCGTTGGTTTTTTGATGATGCCATTATTCCTAAGCTTGCAATTGAACCAAACGACCCATAAATATCTATTGTTCTAAAAACCCACCTCATGGCATAATCTAAAAACAACACTTTTCCTCCATCTTTTTTTATAACCCTTAATCGGAGTGCTTTTTTTCCAATAGATTGTCCATTATTAAAATATTCGAAAGCCAAGCTATAAAAAAACAAAATGGGAACAATGGTAAAATACATTACAATATCCGCAGCTTTTCCAAAAATACCCTCCACCACTAACGCTAAAATAGAACAACCTACCACTAGAATAATCAAGTCGAGCAGAAAAGCTACCATTCGGTATATCAACGGAGAAAGCTCGTGCTCGATGGTTACATTTTGAGTGGTTGTTATTTCAATCGTATTCATTTTTTTATATGGTGTGCTTTTACTAAATTGGTCGCTTATCTTTTGCTTCTTTATGAAAGAATCTGATTTTATCGAACAAAATAAAGAAAAGTGGAAAAACTTTGAGCATAATCTCTTAAAAAAAGATGCCACCCCTCAAGAAATAAGTAAACTTTTTGTTCAAATTACAGACGATCTTTCTTATGCAAGAACATTTTATCGTGCTCGTTCAGTAAAAATTTATTTAAACGGAGTAGCAAAACTTTTGTTCAACGACATTAATAAAGCTAAAAAAAACAACTGGTCTGTTGTCTCTGATTTTTGGATAAAAGAACTGCCTTTGGTAATTTATTCTGCTAGAAGGGCAATGTTAATTTCGTTCCTTGTGTTTTGGTCTTGTTTTGTTTTGGGAGTAGTTACTAGCATTTATTCACCAGATTTTGCCCGAACAATTTTAGGAGATTCTTACATTGAAATGACCAACAAAAACATTGCCGACGGAAGTCCTATGCATGTGTATGCGGATAGTGGAGAAATGGAAACTTTTTTGCCCATTTTGCTTAATAATTTAAAAGTAGCTTTTACTACTTTCTTTTTAGGTGTTTTTGCCTCTATCGGCAGTTTGATAATTATGATGTATAACGGAGTGATGGTTGGTGTTTTTCAATTTTTCTTTGTAGAAAAAGATGCTTTGACAGCCGCCATAAATAACAGTGGTGTCTTGTCTGGTTTTTTTCAATATTTCTTTTTGGAGAATAATTTATTCCGAAAATCTTTTTTGTCCATTTGGACTCATGGAGCTTTAGAAATATCTGCTATTATTATTGCTGGTGGAGCAGGTATTACGTTAGGGAAAGGATTGTTGTTTCCAAGAACATATACTCGTTTTCAGGCTTTTAAAATGAGTGCCAGAAATGGTTTAAAAATAATTATTGGAATAAGCCCTGTAATACTTTTAGCTGCTTTTGTTGAGGGTTTTGTAACCCGTCATACCGATATTTCAAGCATTATTCGTTTTTCTTTTATTTTATTGTCGTTGGCTTTCGTTATCATTTATTTTGTTTGGTATCCTAGGCGAATTGCTAAAAAAACAACTGACTTTGAGAGTATTGTTGATGTTCCACCTGTTTATAATGAGAGCAAACCTTTTAATCCTTACGATATTCTTTCTGTAAATCAGCTTTTTTCTGAAACCCTACGGTTGTTTTTTAAAAACTTTTCCACTTATTTCCTGCTTGTTTTTGGTTGTTCTGTTTTTTTTGTTTTTCCTATGGTAATGGATCCATTAGAGTTGTTCTTTATAAGAGATTATTACACAACTGAATATACTTTAGTTAATTATTTTAACTACTCCGAATTTCCGTTAACGGGTGTTTTAGGTGGAATACTATTTCTTTTAATACTGGTGTCTTCCATTTTATTTACACAGCACCGACTAAAAAATACTAACAATACTAAATTTAGTTTTAAAAAAACCTCATTCAGTAACACTTTAATTTCCTGTTTGATGTGTGTTTCAATTTTTGTTGGTTTAATTGTAATTGGTAATGGTTGGGTTATTTTTTTAGCTTTTCTGTTGTTACCCTTACTAGTATTGATGTGTTGCATTAGTGTTAATGAAAATAGTAGTTTTTTTAGGGCTGTTGGTCAAATAGGACGACTACTTCATAAAAGTTGGTGGAAATTTATTGCATTGTCTTTACTCCTATCTGTAATTAGCATGCTGTCGTATACTTCTTTTGTTTCTGTGTTCGTTAAATTCATAATTAGAGATGGATTAATTTGGAGTTTAACTGCAGATCAAGAAATGGCAACAACAATAACTATAGCGTTAGCTGCATTTTTAATTTCATTTAGTTTTTTAATGTATCTTATTTTAATAGCATCTTCTTCTGGGGTGCTCTATTTTACGTTAAAAGAAACTTATACAGCAGAAAATCTGATAGATAGAATTAGTAGGATTAAAAGTAAAAAATGAGGTTTTTAAAAACATATTGGTTGATTGGGACGGTGTGTTTAACAACCACTTTGTTGTTGGCACAAAAAAACGATTCTCTTCAAATAAAAAAAACAGAATGGGAAAAAGTTGTTAAAGGAGTTGACTATACCGAAAATTACAAAGAGCTAGACCAACCCAAAGAGAAAAACCTAAATTTTTCTCAATTAAAATATGATTGGAGTGCTTTAAAATATGTTTTTTATGGTATTGTAATTATGTTGGTTCTTTTTTTAATTATTAAAATTTTAGTCAACCTCAATAAAAACCCCAACATAAAAAAGCAAGATTTTAGCATTGAATCGATGAAGGAGATTGAAGAGAAAATGCACGAAATAGATTTAGATTTGTTGTTAGCTGAAGCCTTAACAGGGAAAAATTTTCACATTGCCTTACGCATCAACTTCTTAATAATTATTAAGTTATTATCTGAAAAAAAATTAATTGTTTGGGCGAAAGAAAAAACCAATTGGGAGTATCATTCCGAAATAAAAGAGGTGATGCTGAAAGATGGATTTAAAACTATTGTTTTTGTTTTTGAGCCTGTTTGGTATGGCGAACGGCATTTAACTGAAGCGGCTTTTTATCTACTTCAGCCTACTTTTGATGATTTTAAAAAACAACTCCTCCCAAATGAATAGAAACCTTATTGTCATCTTGTTTTTGGTTATTGTGGGTGGAGGTATTTTTGCTTTTTATCTGTACATCAAACAATATACTCCAAAATACAATTGGACAGAAATTTATAAAAAAGAAAGCGACCAACCTTATGGGTTAAAGGTATTTTATGAGCTGTTGGAAAGCAATAAAAAGAAGACGCACACCATTAAAAATAAGTTTCTTGAAAACCTCGACACCACCGTTTCAAATGCAAATTATGTGGTTGTTGGCGATTATTTATACATCGATTCTCTTCGTGCAAACCACATCTTATCATTTGCCGAAAAAGGAAATACAGTTTTTATAGCTACCAATTATGCTCCTTTAGAAATTACAAGAATGTTGTTGCCGGTTTCCGATACCATTTATAATTATGGGAGTTATGAGGATAGTATTGTTTCGGTTGCTTTTGATGTTCCAAACAAAGAAAACTATTCCTTTCATTACCAATACTTAAAAGATACCACCACTTATGGTTGGAGTGCCTATACTACAACTTATTTTAATGACACGTTAGTTAATTACGGATTTAAAGCCATTTCGACTCTTAACAATAACATCAACTGTTATTATTTTGATTTTGGCAAAGGAAAAGTTATCATTCATACCAACCCCATCTTATTTACGAATTACAACATGATACAAAAGAATGGGTTTGACCATGCCAACAAAATACTATCGAACCTCAACAACGGAGCTATTTATTGGGACGAAATAAGTCAAAAACCGATTAATACTTTTAATGAAAATGGAATGCCCACGGAAAATCCAATGCAATTTTTATTTTCGCATTACACCTTGCGTTGGGGTTGGTATTTATTTTTAAGTACCGTTTTAATTTATTTACTGTTTCGTTCAAAAAGAGAGCAACGAATTATTCCGTTGCAACCAAAAAACACCAATACATCCATCGCATACACTGAAGCCATTGGAGTTTTGTATTTTCAAAAAGGAAAACACCAATTAATTGCCAACGAGATGTATCTACTTTTGTTCGCTTCTTTTAGAAATAAATATCAAATTGTAACAACTATCGAAGAACCCGAATTAATAAATCAAGTAGCTGCAAAATCGGGGATTGAAAAAGAAAAAATTGATACTCTATTTAAACTTTTTAGAACCGTAAGATTTAGCCCCTTGGCAAACTCAAAAGATTTAATAAATTTACACAACGCAGTAGCGTTTTATTATAAAAATTGCAACTAATGGAAAACAAAAACATGAATCAACAAGAAGAACAAGAAAAAATAATTTTAGAAGGAGAAAATGCAACAACAAATACTGTTGTAGAAATTAACCCCGACATTAAATTTGTGAATGAAGTTTACGAAAAAACAAAGATTGAAATTCAAAAAGTGATTGTTGGCAACGACGACCTCATTCAATTAATATTGGCTGGAATGTTTACGGGTGGACACATTTTATTAGAAGGAGTGCCTGGCGTAGCAAAAACATTACTGGCAAAATTGATTGCACAATGTTTACACATTAAGTTTAAAAGAATACAATTTACGCCCGATTTAATGCCTTCCGATTTAATTGGTGTTAATGTGTTTAATCTTCAAAAATCGGAGTTTACTTTTAAAAAAGGACCTATTTTTTCTAACCTTGTTTTAATAGATGAAATTAATCGTTCTCCTGCTAAAACACAAGCTGCACTTTTTGAGGCAATGGAAGAAAAACAAATTACCGTTGATGGAGAAACCTATATTTTGGGGCTACCATTTTTTGTTATCGCCACACAAAATCCGATAGAACAAGAAGGAACTTATAAATTGCCAGAAGCCCAATTGGATCGTTTTTTATTTAAACTAAAAGTAGATTACCCAAGTCTTGAAAATGAAATAACCATTTTAGAACGTTTTAAAAACGATTTTTCTACTGCTAAAATAAATGTCGTTGATGCTGTTATTCATCCCGAAGAAATACAAAAATGCACTGCCATTATCGAAAACATTCACATCAAAAAAGAATTGATTGTTTACATCGCTTCCATTATTAATGAAACCCGAAATAATGGAAATTTGTTTTTAGGTGCTTCACCAAGAGCATCGTTAGCAATACTAAAAACATCAAAAGCTATTGCTGCACTAAGAGGTCGTGATTTTGTGACACCCGACGATATACAAACCGTTTGTTATCCTGTGCTGAACCACAGAATAATTCTCTCTCCAGAAAAAGAAATGGAAGGGATAACCATCCATTCGGTAATACAAGAAATTATTAAAAAAATTGATGTTCCGAGATAATGAAATTGCTAAATAGTTTATACCTCACCGATAGGGTTTTTTACGTACTTGGAGCAATTATACTTTGTTTTTTTGCATCATTTTTTATTCTTTCCTTATTTTATTTTGCCTTAGGTTTATTGGTATTACTGGTTGTTTTGTTGTTGATAGATTTTTTTATACTATATTCCAAAAAAAGCATTGTTGAGGTAACCCGAACAGTTGCTGCTATTTTATCATTAAGTGATGAAAATAAAGTAGTGATTCATCTTAAAAATAAGTCGTTATTAACACTAAAACTTAAAATAATAGACGAATTACCTTATCAGCTCACCGAAAGAGATTTTAACATCGTAACTACCTTGCATAAAAAAGAAAGCGACACCATCAACTATCAACTAAAACCTTTTATAAGGGGCGAATATGCTTTTGGTGATGTTCATGTAATGATTAGTTCGGCACTCTTTTTAATCAGAAAAAAGGAAACCACCAACGCAAAATTTAATACAGCAGTGTATCCATCTATCCTTCAAATGAAACAACAAGAATTAATTGCTTTAAACCATCCCTCATTTACACAGGGTGATAACAAAAGGAAAAAAGTAGGTAAAAGTTATGAGTTCGATCAAATTAAGGCTTACGTGCAGGGCGATGACCCACGAAACATCAACTGGAAAGCCACCAGCACCATTAACGAGCTAATGACCAACCATTTTGAAGACGAACGTTCACAACAAATTTATTCGATTATCGATAAAAGCAGAATTATGAAAATGCCTTTTAATGGTTTAACCTTAGTAGATTATGCCATTAACACTTCATTGGCTTTGTCGAACATTATTCTAAAAAAACAAGATAATGCAGGCTTAATTACTTTTTCGGATGGAGTAGATACATTTTTAAAAGCCGACAAATCGAGCACACAGCTAAAAAAGATTTTGCACACTTTATACAAAGAAAACTACGATTATTCGGAAGCCAACTACGAGTTGCTCTATGCCAACATACGCAGGAAGATACCGAACAGAAGTTTACTGTTTTTATACACTAATTTTGATAGTTTTTACGCCTTAGAAAGGGTGATACCTGTTTTAAGAATGATTAATAAATACCATTTATTGATTGTGCTGTTTTTCGAAAATACAGAATTGGAAGAATATGCCAAAAAAGAAGCTAAAACAGTGTTAGATATTTACCAGCAAACCATTGCCAATAAATTTATACTAGAAAAAAATCAAATTATTAAAGAGCTAAAAAAACACGGTATTCAAGCCATCAAATGCAAACCACAAGAACTCTCAATAAATACCATTAATAAATATTTAGAATTAAAATCAATTGGTATTATTTAAGGTGTTTTATTAACTTTGTGTTTAAAATAATTAACTAACCATGGAACATTCCAGTATTACTTGGATACAAATACCTGCTGAAGATTTAAAAAGAGCAGCCACTTTTTATGAAAATGTTTTTGGTGCTTCTTTTTTCTTTGAAGTACTCAACAATATTCCTCATGCTGTTTTTAATGAAAATGAAAATGGTAAAAAACTACTTAACGGAGCGTTAATAAAAATAGAAGAAAAAATTACCAGTGGAGTTGGTCCCATCCTTTTTTGGGATGCAACTGGCGATTTCGAAACCATTTTAAAACGAATAAAAGAAAATGGAGGAGAGGTTATAAAAACCAAAAAATTGATAAAAAAGAAAGAAAGCGAAACTTCTTCTACCATACCCAATACTTACATCGACAACAAACCTGGTTATTATGCACATTTTACAGATTCGGAGGGTAATAAAATGGGGTTGTATGGAAGCAATTAATACAAATTAACATTTTTATTGGTTTTTTGCTATTTTTGGTTCATCCTTTTATTCGTATAAAAGTTTACAGCTAATAAAAAGCCCTTTTGATGATTGGTGATAAAGCAAAATAAGTAATTTAGGGTTTTTGTTTTAATCTAAAAAATGGCAGTAAAAATCATTCAACTAGAGCGTTTAATACATCAAAAACAAGTGCGTTTGCTTGTTCGTTTTGGCTTTGACGACTACTTTAAAAACTTGGTACAAGAACTAGAAGGTGCTTTGTGGAGCAACACATTAAAATCGTGGCATGTAGATGATACCGATGAAAACTTGACTAAAATTTACGCCATTTTTAAAGATAAAGTTGATATTGACGATACCTTTCTTGTACCAATTGTTGTTGTAAAAATTTCTGAAGAGGCAGCGGTTATGTTAAACGATTTTACCCTTTGGTTAAAATCGAAACGCTACAGCCCAAACACCATAAAAACATATACCGAATCCATAAAATCGTTTTTAAAATTTTATCACAATAAACCTATTGCAGAAATTACCAACCAAGATGTAATAACATTTAACAACGAATATATTTTAGCCAACAACTACTCTGCATCGTTTCAAAACCAAGTAGTAAATGCCATTAAATTATTTTTTAAAACAGTAGAAAACAAAATGATTGATGTGGATTTGGTACACCGCCCCAAACGCCCTAAATTGTTGCCCAATGTGCTAAGTAAGGGGGAGGTAAAAGCCATTTTAGATGCACCAACAAATGTAAAACACAAAGCCATGTTAAGTTTAATATACTCGTGTGGACTTAGGTGTGGTGAGTTGATAAACCTTAAACCCAATGATATTGATTCGTGTCGAAATATTGTTGTAATACGAAATGGCAAGGGTAAAAAAGATAGAATAACTCCACTTAGCATTAAAATTTTAGATTTATTACGTGAATATTTTAAAAAGTATAAACCTAGCACATATTTATTTGAAGGGCAAAACAAAGGGGAAAAATATTCAGATAGAAGTTTACAATTAGTGCTAAAACAATGTTTAAGAAAAACAAAAATAACAAAACCAGTTGCCCTACATTGGTTGAGGCATAGTTATGCCACTCACTTATTAGAATCGGGTACCGATTTAAGATACATACAAGAGTTATTAGGGCACAACAGCAGCAAAACAACAGAAATTTATACTCATGTAAGCACTAAAAATTTACAGCTAATAAAAAGCCCTTTTGATGATTTGTAAATAGGATAATTTTAACTACATTTGAAAATAAATAAACCGAAACGCTTTATCGGTTATCTATTGTAAAATAGGTAGATAACCGCAAGTCTATATCGGTTATAAACA
>PFUQ01000172.1 GCA_002790175.1 Flavobacteriales bacterium CG_4_9_14_3_um_filter_32_8 | reverse complement strand
AATCTTTTAATTCCTCATAAGGAACAAAAGGAATTAGAGTAACATTGGGGGGAACACTAGTATATTTCATTTTTGAAGTATTTCCAACAATTGTGAAAGCACAAGTTGGAAATCGTTTTGCCATTTCAAATATTAAATCAGCACCTTTACGATAAAAATTGGGAGCATTCATTTGTCCAACGGTAATAAAAGAATTAGTATTGTTACTATCTTTTGTTTTAAAAAATTGAGTTGGATCATAGCCATAACGAATTATAGTATGAGGGGTTTTTATATTAGGACAAAAATAGTTATACCCTTGTTTTTGAAAATCATCATCTGTGTAGGTATAGTCTGATAAAACCAAACTTTCATGAACAGGAGAAAGGTGTTTAGCGAGTATTAATGACCATTTTGTAAACAACCCTAAAAGATGTCTATTAAAATTACCGTAATTTATTGATGGAAAAGAAACACACTCAGTTCCTCCAAGTATTATTAGTGATATTTTTTTTGTAATAACTGCAAATAGATTTGGTAAAAAAGAGTGATATCCTGCGAATTGACTTATTACAATTGAAGTTCCACGTAGATTAAAAAGTAGATAAAAAAATTGTTTTATAAAGACAAAAGGGGTTAAAATTTTTTTTGAAGGTCGAAACGAAAATGTTTTAACTTCAAAGTGTTTTGATAATAACAAAATGTCATTTCTTACAAAAGAAATAGATACTGTATGAAAATATAAAATTTTAGGTTTCAAATAAAATATAGGTTCAAAAAAATACCAACTTATTTAAGTTATTTAGTTTAGTTGTAGCAACTTTTTTAAGTGTTGTCAAAGATAAAACTTTATATCTAATTTAGTAGAAATCTTTCTTTTATAGTTGCACTTATCCAGTTCAGGTTTATTAAATAATACTTGTTCATTTCAGATGTAAATGTACATTTGTAAATGACTATAAAGTTAGATAGTTTGGGATACTTGAATTTAAGCTTCACACAATTACATATTTCATTAAACATCAAAGAGTAAAAGGAATAAAATTTATATTTTTACAATATGTTGATAGGAAGGGGTCTTATAGCAAGTACATTTAAGCATTATTCAGATAATTCAGAAGTTATTGTATTCGCTTCTGGCGTTTCTAACTCGGGAGAATCTAATGTTGCGGAATATGAAAGAGAATTTAAACTTCTTCAGCAATATGTTTCTAGTTATTCAAAACTTATCTATTTCAGTACTTGTAGCGTATTAGATGATAGCTTAAAAGAGTCTGCATATATTCGTCATAAACTTTCTATTGAAAAATATATTTCTGAAAATTTTTCTTCTTTCATAATCTTTCGCTTACCCATTGTAGTTGGGAACAATACTAACCCTTTTACGCTGACTAATTTTTTATTTAATAAAATAAAAAATAATGAGAAGTTTACTTTGTATGATAGAGCTCATCGTTACTTAATGGATATTGATGATCTAGGTTATCTACTTTCTAATATAATTGATATTGGAAAATTCGATAACAAAATATTAGATATTTGTTTTAATAATAGGATAAGTGTACTTGAAATCGTTGCTATTTTCGAGAAGATAATTAATAAAAAAGCACTTTATATTATAAAAGAAAGTGGGAGTTCTTACACTCCTAATAATATAGAATTTATGAATTATTTAAAGGAGGTAAACTTTCAAACTCAACCTACTTACAATAATAATGTTATAGCAAAATATTATTCCTATCGTTAATCAATTCTTTGCATACTTTTTATTTATTTCTTCCTAACCTTATTGAGAAGGTTTTTATTTACTATTAAATTAATATCTGGTGATATTTTGAGAAGATAAACAGGTAAAAAATACAAACCCGAAAAAAGTAATGACTTACTAATAATAAGTACAATTTTATTTTCAAAAGTAAAAGGTAAAAAGTAAATAATCGAAGCAGAAATAAATCCAAAAAGCACCATTAATAAAGTTGCCCAACTGTAGGGTTGCATATTTAGTTTTTTCCAAATATAAATAAACACGATAATATTAAAAAACAGAAAAACGGCAGCGGTTGCAATAGCTGCTCCATAAATTCCATAAATGGGTATGAAAATAAGATTAGTAAGAACAACCAATAACAACAATAATACAGCTAAAAGTGCTTCTGCTCTGTAAAAACGAGTTACGGTAAGAATTACTAGGTTTAGCCCTGAAGCCATATCAAACAAGCGAGCAAAACCAAGAATAAGAATGATGTATTTTGCTTGTGAGAATTCTGGTTTCATGAACGATAATAAATCATCAATATTCAAAGCAATGCAACCAAAAATTACGATACCTAGAAAAGCCAATATCACTGAACTTTTTTTATAAAAATCGGCTATATTTTTAAAATTTTTATGTTTCCAGTCGTAAGCGACTATAGGTGCCGAAATTCGAGCAAGTGCATTACTTGGTATATAAATAATTGAAACAATATAGGTTGCTATTGCATATATACCAACACTTTCAAGTTTGTTTTCTGGCAATAGAGCTCCTATCATCAGTAAATCAACATTAATGACTAATATTAATGTAACTCCACTCAAAATAGAATAAGTGCCATAATTAAGTAAAGGTTTTAAAATTCTTCTTTTATAAAAGTTTGGATTAGTATCAAAAACAAATTCACTGCTTTTCATTAATTCAATCATGCAAAAAGCTGTTGTTAAAAAATAACCCATCATGTAAATCAACATGAATTGAAAAAAGGTACAATATCCAATGTAATACAAAAGTATAGCTCCTAACCAGTATATTCGAATCACAACATTTCTCAAAAGATTGGTAAAAACCGTTTTGCGAAGAGCTTGCAAAAAGGACTCGAACACTATAAAAAGCAAGAATCCAAATGTAGCTAACGGTATCCAATTATAATAATTGCTAAAAAGAGCTGAATCGTCAATGTAAAACTGTAGAATTTTAGGTTTAAGAAGTATATACAATAGCGTTACTACTAAAAACCCAACACTAGAAATAATTAACAATAGAGATAAAAACCCATTGTTTTTATGTGCTTCTGTTCTGAAAATTGGGAAAAATTTAACGGCAATTCGATGAACTCCAAAAGAAGACAGCTGAGCCATTGTGGTTGCTATTGAAAGCACTAAGCGAGTGAGCCCAAATTCTTCTTGACTAAGAAATAATGGAAAAAGAATAACTACATTCAAAAAACCAATTAATACACCTGCATAATTGATAATGGTATTTAATAAAGCTTGTCTTTGAATGATTCCCAAAATAAAAATAAGAGTAAATGAACTAAAAGTTTTTTTAAATAATTAATTGGTTAATTTACTATCTGCATCCTCCTTTAAACCAGGGAGGGAGAAACCCATTAATTTTGCAACTCCAACTCCGATTATCAATAAAATAATTAAAATAGAGAAAATTAAAGAGATGGTACTCCCCGTATAATGAGATTTAGGATAAAACTTAAAGATAATTTCATGTTTTCCTTTGGGAATTTTAAGTCCTCTTAATAAATAATTTACCCGTATAAATTCAGTTTCTGCACCATCGATAGAGGCAGTCCAATCTACATTTCCCTTATACCAAATTTCAGAAAAAACAGCTAACTTATTTTCATCGGAATTGCTCGAATAAATCATTTTATCAGGATGAAAGGAAGTTAAAGAAATGGTTCCGAGTGAGTCTTGAGTAATGTCAAAATTAGTAAAGTAATTTTTAAATCGCTCATCTACCAAAGCTGTTTTTGAAGGATTAAAATTAGTCAATTGAGCCATTTCATCATCTGCGTTTTTAGCCCAACTAATTTCATTCACAAACCAAGCAGAACCTAAAGCACCTGGATTTTGTTGTGCTATTTCTTGACCTGGATTACCTGTAATAAAATATTTGGTGTTTAACATATTAAATACAGGCATACTTCCTTTAGCTAATTGTCGTTCAATTAAATCTTGATATCTAATGAGTTTAACAGCACTATATCCACCTACAGATTGGTGGAAATAAGAACAGAAATTATCATTAAAAGAACTTACTGTGGTATTAAACACTCTATAATTTGGTTCCTTGTCTTTTAATATTTGTAGATCTGCAGCTGATGCTACAATTGATTTTTCGAAAGATTTTGCTTTCGTAAAATCATCACTATTCAAAAATCGTTTATCAACTAACCATAAATCGCCAATAATCAATAGAGCAACTATAAAATAAGCCAATGCTGTATTTTTTATTTTTTTAAAAACAATCATCCAAACTAAAGCAAAAGATAGCCCGATAATGATTAGGGTTCTTAAAATATCACTAGAAACCATACTTATTCTATCTTCAATAAGTATATTGATGTCGATTCCATTTTTTTCCAATTCAGCATCGTAAGGACCTGCAAAATCGGTGATGGAAGATTTGAATACATAAACAAAAAGAACCCATCCAGCTAATATTCCACCTGTATAAAATAGAGATTTTTTAATTTTTTGGGTATCCAATTTTTCTTCAAAAATTTCTCTTAAAGCAATCATCGCTCCCCAAACCATGGCAATCATACCCATTGATATCCACATCGATGGTGTTCTAAACTTATCGAAAAAAGGAAAATGGTCAAACATAAATTCGTTAACTAGTAAGAAATGCCTTCCCCAAGCCAACATTAAGGATAAAATAACGGTGGATAAAAGCACCCATTTAAACTTATTTTTATAGATGAACAACATTAGTAAAAACAAAAAGATGATGGCAGCCCCCATATAAGAAGGTCCACTATTGATAGGTGGTTCGCCGTAATATAGAGGAATTCCTTTCACATAATCCAATGCTTGTTTTTTAGTTGCTCCTTTTTCTTTTAATGCTAAAAAAGTTTCTGATTTCTCATTGAGATTTGCACCGCTTCCAGCAAACCCAGGAATTAGTATATTAATTGATTCTGCTTTTCCATAACTGTAAGTCATGGCATATTCTAAGTCTAAACCAGTAGATTGTTTTATATCTTTAGTTAATTCGGATTTGCCCCCTCGGGTTGTTTCTTTCGTGTATTCGTAAGTTGACCATAACCTTGCTGTATTGGGTAAAATTCCTAAAATGGCAAAACCAAGTAATAGTGTTGACCTTTTAAAAAAGGTAGGTACAGTTTTATGTTGGATGGCACCAACTAAATGACCAACAATGATGATAAAAATAAAAAACATGGAGAAA
>PFUQ01000013.1 GCA_002790175.1 Flavobacteriales bacterium CG_4_9_14_3_um_filter_32_8 | reverse complement strand
TTAACTATTTTGTTGTTTTTTAAAAACTTACTAAACCACCTTTAATTGTATTTATTTCACATTAAAACTCAAAAGTTTTTTATCTTCAATAAAACAAACTATTGTATCATTTATTTGAATTGGACCAACTCCGGCAGGAGTTCCAGTGAAAATGAGGTCTCCAATTTTTAGCGTAAAATAATTGGAAACGTAAGCAATAATTTGATTAAAACTAAAGAGCATATCTTTTGTGTTTCCTTTTTGTTTGTTTTCTCCGTTTACAGCTAAACTAAAGTTAAGGTTGTTGATGTTTTCAAAAAGATTAATGTTCATAAATTTACTGGTGGGAGCAGAGCCATCAAAAGCTTTGGCTTTCTCCCAAGGCAAACCTTTTTCTTTACATTGGTTTTGAATATCTCGAGCGGTAAAATCTACTCCAATACCAATTTCGCTATAATATTTAGGTGCAAATTTTTCTTCAATGTGTTTTCCAACTCGATTAATTTTTAATACCATCTCTACTTCGTAATGAACATCTTTAGAAAAACTAGGATAAACAAAAGGGTTCTTTGGTGGTAATAATGCGGTTTCTGGTTTTAAAAATAAGACAGGTTCTTTTGGAATAGGATTATTTAATTCTTTGGCATGATCAATATAATTTCTACCAATACAAATTATCTTCATTTTGAGTTAAATTTATTTTTTAACATATTTAATTTGTTTTCAGAAATTTGTTCTTCGGTTAATATAGGTTTTTTAGGTTGAACAGGTGTAGTTGCTTTAGTTTGAATAATAGGTTTTTGTTTAGGTGAGTCAATTGGATTTACCTTAGTTTGTGTAATTTTTTTTTCTTTAATTTCTTTTAAAACCTTTTTGGTGTAAAGTGGAAAATCTCCATTCATCATCCAACTATAATAACCCGGTTCTTTTTCTAATACTTCAATAACTGTTTTCCCTTTATGTTTACCAAAATTAAAAGTTTCAACATTTTTATTGTTGTAAATGATTCTACCTAATAAATCAACATTTTTGGTTATTTGTGAAAATTCACTTAAAAACGTAGTCTCATTTTTTAAATCAGAATATTTTTCTAATTGTGCTTCTAATATTTCATAAGTTGCAGTGGTATCTGCTTCTGCACTATGTGCATTGTCTAAATCTTTATTGCAATAAAATTTATAGGCAGCAACTAGTGTTCGCTGTTCCATTTTATGAAAAATATTTTGTACATCAATTAATTTGAATTTTGAAACATCAAAATCGATATTAGCTCTTAAAAATTCTTCTGCCAAAAGTGGAATATCAAATTTATTGGAATTGTAACCAGCTAAATCGCAACCATCTATAAATTCAGCTAATTCTTTTGCAACATCATTGAAGGTGGCTTTATCTTTTACATCTTTATCGTAAATTCCATGAATAGAGGATGATTCTTTTGAAATAGGAATGGTAGGATTAATTCGTTTTGTTTTTATTTCTTTATCTCCATTAGGAAATATTTTAACAATTGAAATTTCAACAATTCTATCTGATGCAATGTTTAATCCAGTTGTTTCTAAATCAAAAAATGCTAATGGTCTAGTAAGCTTTAAATTCATGGAATATAATAGTATTAAGGATTAACAATAAATTCTTGTGTCATAAAAGGTACAAAATCACTTTTTCCTTTTATAAAAATGTTTTCATTTTTTGGCGAAAATCCTGGGGCGTCTATCATCACCATATAACTTCCAGGTATTAGTGTAATAATAAAACTGCCATTTTTAGAATTAGGAGTATAATTATATTCTTCTTGAGTTCTATTATTTACAACGGTTATCATTGCATCGACAATAGGTTCTGTTGAACCTGCTGCAACAATTTTAGATTTGATAATTGTTTGACGAGCATCTAATTCATTAAAAGTTACTTTATAGATGTCTTGAAATCCTTTACTGTCTTTTCTCCAAGCAGAAATGTAGGCATGTCTTTTGTCTTCTGTAAAAGAAATACAAACATCATCATTAGTTGTATTGAGTGGGTAACCAATGTTTTCAGCTTTGCTCCAAGTATTTGTATCTTCATTCCATGTTGATTTAAAATAATCAAACCCACCCATACTATTATGTCCTTTTGATGAAAAGTAAAGAGTTGTTCCATCATAAAAAAGATTAGGAAAATCTTCATCATAGGTGGTATTTATATTCTCGCCTAAATTTTGAGGTAAAGCCCATTCTCCAGTAGGTAATTTACGTGTCATATAAATATCTTTTCCACCCAATCCACCTTCTCTGTGGCTTGCAAAGAATAAGGTATTTCCATCTGCTGAAATGGTTGCAGAACTTTCAAATCCACTTGAATTAACATTTTCACCCATTTTTACTTTTTTCTTAAATTTAAAAGCTTTGATATCAGCTTCATAGATGTCTCCTTTTTCTTTAATATCATCATAATAGATGTATAGTTTGTCAGCATTATAGGATAATCCAACTGCTTGGTCATCATATTCTGAATTAATCATAGAGCTACCTTTTTTTGCAGCAATAAATTCACCTGCAACTACTTCGCTAGAATAAATTGCGGAAGGATAATAACCATCAAATTCTCTTACACTACTTTTTCTTCGAGAAGTGAAAACAATAAAGGATTCGTTAGGGGTAACAAAAGGATAATAATCTGGAAATTCAGAATTTATTTTATCACCAGCATTTTCAAATTCGATATCAATTGGAGAGAGAATTAGTTTTTGAGCGTTTTTTACCATTTCCATCTCCCGATCAACTTCTGTTCTTTTAGTTCCTTCACCAGAAGTAATATACTTGTTATAAGATTCAAGTGCTTCTTCTAATTTCAAATTATAGTGATATGCTTTACCTAAAAAGAATTTCACATCAGGATCTGCTTTTCTTTCATCTGCTGATTCTAAATATTTTATAGCTTCTGATTTATCTCTTTCTGTAAATAAGATACACAAACCTGCTTTATATGGATATTCGGCATTTTTTGGATCTAACTCCATCAATTTTTTATACACTATTAATGCATCAATGTAGTTTCCAAACTTAAAATGTTCTTTAGCATCCTCTGGGTCAGGTCTTTGTGCTTGAACATTTTGCAATAGTAAAATAGCAACAGAAACGAATATGTATTTATTTAAGCCTTTCAAAAAATTAATTTTATTTAGTTAAATGCAAAAGCAATACCAAAAGATAAATGTATTATTTTTTTTGGGTAATTAAAAAGAAAAGAAGTTACTAATTTTATTAATTACTTTAGTGTTATTTTAACATATTGTGACTTTTTATACTTCTCGATGTTATAAGAGTCACTAGAATAAGTTGGGCCACTCACGATAGAATTTATCGAGTTCACTATGATTTTTTCCTCACTTATTCCTTTATCAATTAATGATTGAATAATTATTTTTTTAGCCTCATCACCTCTAACTGAGGATAAATTAATATTTGTTTTATAAGTTAATGTTGGAACTCTGGATGCACTTGATTCAATTTCGATTACTATTTTTTCACCATTTTTTGAATTAGTCAAAGCTTGGTTAATTAACTTGGTATAACTTAAGTTATTCGTGTTAATGGTTGTTGAATTATAATTGTAAAATTCTTGATAAGTAATAGGTGTATTATTGGCGTTAGTTTGAATAGAACTAGAATCAGGGTGTAAGTTGTTAATAACGATTAACTTTTCTAATTTAATGGTGTCTGTTTGAGTGATATTTAGTGCTTTGCTAGAAATAGTTAAGACTTGAAATTTATTCTCATTTTTTTCGAATTGATTCAATTTTATTGTTAAATCTGTTTCAGATGTTTTATTAGGCAATTCAATCGTGGTAGTTTGTTTTTCGAAATTTTGAGCTTCAACTGTAATTTGATGCTTTCCAGTAGTTGCTGTAACAAAGGAAAATTTTCCTGCTTTTGATTGGGTTGTTTCAGCTGGGTTATTGGAGCTTAGAAGTTGAGTAGTTAATGTTCCGTCAATAGGAGTTTCGATATTGTCAACCAATAAACCATTTATTGTATTTATAATTTTCGTTGGACAATTGATACATAAACTGTAAATGTCTATTCCTCCTATACCGCCATCCCTATTAGAAGCAAAAAATCCGTTTTTTTCTTTTTCATCAACAATCAAATAAATATCATCCAAAGCAGAGTTTATTGGAATTCCCATATTTTCTGCTTTACCCCATCCATTATCCGTTAATTCACTTTTATAGATGTCGTATCCTCCAATACCATCATGCCCTTTAGATGAAAAGTAGATTGTTTTTCCATCGTCAGAAATAAAAGGAGCATCTTCATCAAATTTTGTATTTATTTTATCTCCCAAATTCTCTGCAACATTCCATTTTCCTTCTTCATTTTTTGAAGATTTATAGATGTCTTTTCCTCCAAAACCATCTTTTCGAGTAGTTGTAAAATAAATGGTATTGCCATCTTTAGATAAATTTACACTTGGAATATTATATTGACTGGAATTAATATTTTTATCCAATTCAACCAAATTAGACCATTTTCCATTTTCAAGTATTGATTTCCAAATCAAATCGTTTTTATAAGTGTATAAGGTATTTCCGTCTGAGGAATAAATAACTCCAGCATCGTGTTTTTTGGTGTTTAAATCTTTAGGGATGTATTTTTCTAATTCAACTTTATCAGTAATTAGTTGCCAGTTGTCATTTACTTGTTTTGCAACATAAATATCTTCGTAAGGAAGTAAATCAGTATCTACTTTTTTGCTAGTTCCATTTTCTCTCCTTGAAGTAAATAATAATACTTGCTCATTTTTTTTCATTACTGGAGCATATTCTCCATAAGTTGAATTAATACTTGTTCCTAAATTTTTAATAATCGTATTTTCGTTTTTATTGGCTAATTGTTTTTTACCATTATCATTGATATTAATGTAATAATCAGATTGTTTCATTAATTCCTGACCTGATTTGGTACTTGTTTTAATAAAGGGTTTAAAATGGGTAAAAGCTTCTTTTGATTTTTCAAAATCACCATTAATATGGTAAGCCCTTGCTAAATAATAACACAATTCTGGAATGGTGTCTTCTTTTGAATTTTCTAGTGCCGATTCAAAAAGAGGTACACTTTTAGCTTGCTCAAAATCTGCAAAATAATAACTTAAGCCTCCTTCAAAGTTGTAAACGACATCTTTAGAGTTTAATGTTAATAATTTAAG
>PFUQ01000152.1:396-5302 GCA_002790175.1 Flavobacteriales bacterium CG_4_9_14_3_um_filter_32_8 | reverse complement strand
ATAAAACTCCATGGAAAAATTTAGAAAATCAAAAAATTGGTTTTGATTTATCTTTGAATAACATTTCTACTTTTGTAGAAAAGATTGATTTTTTAGCCTCTTTGTCTAATAAAGATTTCTATGAATACTCTTTTAATGCATACCGATTAGGTCTTAAAACAAATTCAAGCCATCAAAATATAGCAGCTTACCAACAACTTTTTCATCTTTAAATTTTGAATTGTTAATTTAGCCAAAACAAAGATTTTAACATGTACATATTAGGAATTAATGCATACCATGGCGATTCATCAGCCTGTATTTTAAAAGATGGAATTGTAATTGCTGCTTCTGAAGAAGAGCGTTTTAGAAGAATTAAACATTGGGCAGGTTTTCCATCTGAAGCTATAAAATTCTGTTTAAGCGAAGCTGGAATTGGCATCACACAAGTTGATTACATCACTATATCTCGTGACCCATCCGCCAATATACATAAGAAAATTTTACATGCTGCAAAAAATTTAATTTCTGTAAAAACACTTAAAAGCAGATTGGCAAACACCAAAAAAGTAGCTGGTGTAAAAGCTGAATTGAGTAGTGTTTTTAATGTTCCGGAAGATAAAATTAAAGCCGAAATTAAAAATATAGAGCACCACAGAAGTCACTTAGCAAGTGCATTTTTTGCATCTCCTTTTGATGAATCGGCTATTTTATCTATTGACGGGTTTGGCGATTTCACTTCAACCATGACAGCAACTGGAAAAGATAAAAAAATTACTGTTTTAGATACAGTTATTTACCCTCATTCTGCTGGTATATTTTATACTTCTTTAACTCAATATTTGGGTTTCCCTCATTATGGCGACGAATACAAAGTAATGGGACTTGCCCCTTACGGTGAACCAAAATATGTAGATTTATTGAAAAAGGTTATTCTTTTTAAAGAAAACGGACTGTTTGAACTAGATACCAAGTATTTTACTCATTCAGATATTGGTGTTACCATGAGTTGGGAAAATGGCGACCCACATATTGAATCGATATTCTCGAAAGAATTGGAAAACCTATTAGGTCCAGCTAGAAAGAATGGAGAAGAGCTTACTCAAAAACATAAAGACATCGCAACATCTGTTCAGCGTGTTACTGAAGAATTGATTTTTCATATCCTAAATCACTTGCAAAAGAAAACAGGATTAAAAAACATTTGTATTGCTGGAGGAGTTGCACAAAACTCTGTCGCCAATGGTAAAATTTTAGAAAAAACTACTTTTGAAAATGTGTATATTCCTTCTGCTGGACATGATGCTGGAACAGCTTTGGGTTCTGCTTTATGGCTGTATAATCACATTTTAGAAAATGAACGATTACCCGCAATTTACAATGCTTATACTGGTGCAAAATTTTCAAATGATGAAATTGAAGTTTGTCTAAAATCGAATAACGTTGAATATACTGTATATAATGATAATGAATTGTTAGAAATAGTTTCTAATGCATTAGTTGATGGTAAAGTAATCGGTTGGTTTCAAGGAAGAGCAGAATTTGGTCCAAGAGCTTTAGGTCATCGTTCTATTATTGTTGACCCTAGAAGAACAGATGCTAAGGAATTATTAAATTCAAAAATTAAACGAAGAGAAAGTTTTAGACCTTTTGCCCCTTCCATTTTAGAGGAATATGTTTCAGAATATTTCGAAAAAACGGATAAGGTTCCGTTTATGGAAAAAGTTTATCCAATAAAAAAAGAAAAACATGCTGAAATTCCTGCTGTTACTCATGTTGACGGAACTGGAAGATTACAAACTGTTGAAAAAGGAGATCGTTATTACGATTTAATAGAAAAGTTTAGGCAAAAAACAGGAACACCCATTTTACTAAATACTTCATTTAACGAAAATGAGCCAATTGTAAATACCCCAAAAGAAGCATTGGCTTGTTATTTAAGAACTGATATGGATATGTTGGTACTAGAAAATTGTGTTATTTCAAGAAAGTGATTTAAAAAATCTTACACAAAGTTTCACGAAGAAAAGGAACCTCCGTGTTTCTCCATGAAATGAACCTCCGTGTTTCTTCGTGAAAAAATAAAAAAATTACACGAAGTTCCACAGAGAAAAAAATTACACGAAGTTCCACGAAGAAGAAAAACTACATATAAGAAAAAATAAAGAAAATGGAATTTGAAGAATTAACAAGAAAAATAATTGGTGCATCAATTGATGTTCACAAAATATTGGGTCCAGGTTTGTTAGAATCTGCTTACGAAGAATGTTTATTTTATGAACTAACTCAACAAGGTTTGAGGGTGGAACGACAAAAACCAGTTCCTATTGTTTATAAAGAAATAAAACTGGATTACGGATATAGAATAGATTTATTGGTGGAAGACACAGTAATTATTGAGCTAAAATCGATTGATGCTTTTGCTCCTATTCACGAAGCCCAAATATTAACTTACATGAAGTTTGCCAATAAAAAAATAGGGTTACTCATGAATTTTAATGTTACAGTGCTTAAAAATGGGCTAAAAAGATATGTTTTATAAAAACTCTTTTCTCCGTGCCTCTCCGTGAAAGAAAACTCCGTGTATCTTCGTGAAAGAAAAAAATATTTACACGAAGTTCCACGAAGGAAATAACTCTGTGTATCTTCGTGAAAGAAAAAAACGATGAACCCTAAAATCACCATAATAACTGTTTGTTACAATAGCGAAAAGACTATTGAAGATACACTTCAATCGGTTGTAAACCAATTGTATCCGAATATCGAATATATTATTGTAGATGGTGGTTCTACTGATAATACCTTAGCAATTATTGATAAGTACAAGAATAAAATCTCTGTCCTAATTTCAGAAAAAGACAATGGGATTTACGATGCAATTAATAAAGGAATTGGTTTAGCGACAGGAGATATTATTGCCAACCTCAACTCCGACGATTTTTACATTGACAACCATGTAATTACTGACGTTGTAGCAACCTTTGAGAAAGAGAAAACTGATGCACTTTATGCCGATTTGTATTATGTTGATGCTATTGATACCAACAAAATTATTCGCTATTGGAAATCGAAACAATACAAAGAAGGATTGTTTTTAAAAGGTTGGATGCCTCCCCACCCTACATTTTTTGTAAAAAAAGAAGTTTACCAAAAATACGGCTTATTCGATTTGCAATTTAAATCAGCTGCTGATTATGAAATAATGCTTCGATTTATTCATCGTTATAAAGTAAGTATTTCGTATTTACCAAGAGTTATTGTTAAAATGAGAGTTGGAGGAGTTAGTAACGCTAGTTTAAAAAACAGAATAAAAGCCAACCAAGAAGACCGAAAAGCTTGGGAAGTAAATGGTTTAAAACCAAATGCTTTAACGCTAATTTTTAAGCCACTTTCTAAACTCAATCAATTCTTCAAAAAAGAACAAATAAAATAATTATTGAAATTTAGCTGTACGTTTCGGCAATTCCTTTTGACCAATTTTTATAGCTAAATACAACTCATGTGAACCTGATGAATAATCTCCAATGTCAGTCATGGTTATATCGTATGAGTAGCCAATCTGAAATTGCTTATATTCCATTCCAACCATCGTCACAATAGATTCTTGATGACGGTATGAAAGTCCTAACCAGTATTTTTTTTGATAAAGCCCTTTTACATTAACATCAAATTGAGGAGGAGCTCCAGGCACCATCTTTGTTAACATTCCAGGTGCAATATCAAAGTTATCATTGACATTAAAAATTATTTCTCCATGAAGGAAATAATGTCGTACCAAGGTGTTTTGGTTATCACTTTCTAAATTTTCATATAAATTGTTTTGAAAAATTTGAGGAACTGAAAATCCTACTTTGAAACTTTCGGAATAATATAAAATACCAAAACTTGCGTCAGGAGACAATGCATTTTGTTTAATATTACTTAACGCCAAATCGTCTGGTTCATCAAATTTTAATTTTGATGTAGAGATAGAATGGTTAAATAACATTCCTCCTAAACCAAAAGACAAAAAAGTTTTATCGGCAGTTTGTATATGGTAAGAATATGACAATTGTACTCCTTGTTCATTTATTGGACCTGATTCATCTCTAAAAACATAACCTCCTACTCCAATTTTTCTACCTAACTTGGAATGAGCACTTAAAAATTGGGTTTTAGGAGAACCTTCTAATCCAGTCCATTGTGAACGAATCGATAAAGCGATTGGCATGTAGTCTAAACTTCCGCCAACTGCTGGGTTAATCAAATAATCATTAAACATATATTGACTTGTAAAAGGCAATTGTTGTGCATAAGTTCCAGATGTAATAAAAACTAATGCTAGTGTTCTAATTATATTTTTCATATTCGTTTTTTTATCTGATTATGTTAACTGTTCCAGAAATAGGTTCTTGACCTTCTCCTAAATCAATAATATAATAATAAGTTGCTGTTGGTGATGGAGTGCCATTGTATGTTCCATCCCATGGTGAAGAATATCCTATGGAATTATACATTTCTCCTCCCCATCTGTTAAATATTTTAACACTGGCATTTGGATATTGCTCTATTCCTCTTAACACCCAAGTGTCGTTTTTACCATCACCGTTAGGTGAGAATACATTTGGAATATTAAAGCAGGTGCTGTTATCAATGGTAACCACCACTATATCGGTAGATGAACAACCATTTGCATCATTTCCAGTTACCATGTAAGTTGTGGTTGTAGAAGGAGAAACAGTTTGTGTTTGACCATTTCCAAGTCCATTGTTCCAAGAGTAATTTAGACCTCCATTTGCGGATAAATAGGCAAATTCGCTAGCACAAATGGTGGTGTCGTTACTTGCTATGATTGTTGGCACTGGGTTAACAATTATATTAATTACATCTGAATTTTCACATCCATTTCCGTCAGTTCCAATAACAGTATAATTAGTTGTGGTTAATG
>PFUQ01000152.1:190-386 GCA_002790175.1 Flavobacteriales bacterium CG_4_9_14_3_um_filter_32_8 | reverse complement strand
TAAACCATCAGTTATTCCATTGTCCCAAACGTAGCTTGTTGCTCCACTTCCTGCTAAAGTTACTGAATCTCCAACACAAATAATAGTACTTGTTGCATTAGCCACAACTGTTGGTAATGGGTTTACGTTGATAAACCCTGACAT
Source organism: Flavobacteriales bacterium CG_4_9_14_3_um_filter_32_8 (assembly GCA_002790175.1). Lineage (GTDB taxonomy): Bacteria > Bacteroidota > Bacteroidia > Flavobacteriales_E > Vicingaceae. Next base: position 242 of record PFUQ01000152.1, on the reverse strand, counting down.
AAACAATGAATCTTGTCCAAAAGCATTAGTAACAACTAAAGCAACATCAAAA
>PFUQ01000152.1:0-147 GCA_002790175.1 Flavobacteriales bacterium CG_4_9_14_3_um_filter_32_8 | reverse complement strand
TTGATGAAGTTGTTGCAGCTCCAAAGAAGTACCAAGTCCATCCAGTAGGTGTTCCTGTGCTTAAATCGGTAAAGTCAATACAATCACCTAAACATAAGGTTGTGTTTGTCGCACTAAAATTGGGAATAGGTGGTGTCGTACAATTCA
>PFUQ01000123.1 GCA_002790175.1 Flavobacteriales bacterium CG_4_9_14_3_um_filter_32_8 | reverse complement strand
TTCTAGAAATACGTTCTTTATTTCCTGATCTTGAATTGTAAACATAAGAACCCGAATCTAATTTACCTGAATAAGCTCTAGTAAAACATAATCTACCAACAAAAGGATCTGTTGCTATTTTAAATGCTAAACCAGCAAATGGTTCGTCAATAGAAGGTTTTCTACTTGTTGGCTCATCCGTTTCAGGATTAATACCTTCTATCGCCTTTGTATCTAGTGGAGATGGCAAAATTTCCATTACCATATCTAACATGGCTTGTACTCCTTTGTTTTTAAAAGCTGATCCGCACATCATAGGAACAACTTTTCCTGTAATTGTTGCTTCTCTTAATGCATTTAAAATTTCTCTTTCAGTTAAGGATTCAGAATCTTCGAAATATTTTTCCATCAAAGTTTCATCAAACTCAGCTACTGCTTCTAATAATTTTTCTCTGTATTCTCTAGCTTCTTCAATTATATCAGCAGGTATTTCAATTTCTTGGAAAGTCATACCTTGATCTTCTTCGTTCCAAGTAATACCTTTAAAATTGATTAAATCTACTACTCCTACGAAATCAGCTTCATTTCCAATAGGAATTTGTAATGGCAATGCTTCACTTCCTAACATTGTTTTTACTTGTCGACAAACATTTAAGAAGTCTGCTCCAGAACGATCCATTTTATTAACAAAACCTAATCTAGGTACGTTGTAATTATTTGCTAATCTCCAGTTAGTTTCTGATTGTGGTTCAACACCATCAACAGCACTAAATAGGAATACTAAACCATCCAATACTCTTAGCGATCTATTTACTTCAACAGTAAAATCTACGTGACCAGGAGTGTCTATAATATTAACATGGTAACTTTGGTTTCTGTATTTCCAGTCAAGTGTAGTTGCTGCAGAAGTAATAGTAATACCTCTTTCTTGCTCTTGTGCCATCCAATCCATGACAGCTGCGCCATCGTGTACTTCACCAATTTTATGGCTTACACCACCATAAAAAAGAATACGTTCGGTTGTTGTTGTTTTTCCTGCATCAATATGTGCAGCAATACCTATGTTTCTTGTAAATTTTAAATCTCTTGCCATTACAGTTCTTCTTGTGGTTTAAAACCTAAAATGAGAGAATGCTTTGTTAGCATCTGCCATTCTATGAGTATCTTCTTTCTTTTTATATGCAGCTCCCTCTTCTTTGTAACCAGCCATTATTTCTGCTGCTAATTTTTGAGCCATTGTTTTTTCGTTTCTTTTTCTTGCATAGTTAATCAACCACTTCATTCCCATAGAAATTTTTCTATCATCTCTTATTGGCTGAGGAATTTGAAAAGTAGCTCCACCTATCCTCCTACTTCTTACCTCAACTCCAGGAGTTACATTAGTCAATGCTTTTTTCCAAACATCTAAACTATTTTCTTCTTCCATTTTTTTGTCAACAATTTCAAGTGCGTTGTAAAAAATATCAAATGCAACACTCTTCTTACCATCCAACATCAAGTTGTTCACAAATCGTGTAACCAATTTATCGTTAAACTTTGGGTCTGGAAGTAATACTCTTTTTTTTGCTCTAGATTTTCTCATGTTTTCTTATTCTCTATTATACTTTAAGTACAATAATATTATTTTTTAACTTTTGGCATTTTAGTTCCATACTTAGATCTTCTTTGTGTTCTACCATCAACACCAGCTGTATCCAAAGCACCTCTTACAATGTGGTATCTTACTCCAGGTAAATCTTTTACTCTTCCACCTCTTACTAATACAATCGAGTGTTCTTGTAGGTTATGTCCTTCACCTCCGATGTATGCGTTTACTTCTTTTCCGTTAGTTAATCTAACCCTTGCAACTTTTCTCATCGCTGAGTTAGGTTTTTTTGGTGTAGTAGTATAAACTCTTACACAAACACCTCTTCTTTGTGGGCAAGAATCTAAAGCTGCAGACTTACTTGTTTTAACAAGTTTAACTCTCCCATTTCTTACTAATTGTTGAATAGTTGGCATATTTTTCTAATTATAAATACAAAACCCCTCCTAAAAAGGGAGTGCAAAAATACAATTATTTTTCACAATTACAACACCTATGTTTTTTTTTTCAGAACTCTTTTCTATTCTTTCGAGATTAAGTTCCTCAATTTATATTTTAAAACATAAAAAAAGGAAGAACATTGTTCTCCCTTTTTAATAAAATATGATACCAATTTTATCGAATTAAACTAAATCCTCCCTTCTTAAAATATTCTATACCATCAAAACCTTTGGCTGTAATGATGTAAAAATAGGTTCCGTCTGGTGCTTCTGAACCAGAGAGTGTTCTACCATCCCAGTAACCTTTTACATTATTCCAAGAGAACATCTTTTGACCCCATCTGTTGAATATTTCACCCTCAACAGATTCCAGATTTTCACCATCAACTGTAAATACGTCATTTGATCCATCTCCATTAGGAGTAAATACATTAGGAATAAGAATTACTGATTCACCAAAAGCATCTATCGTGATAGATGTTGTGTCAAAACAAATTCCATCTGTTACAATTAATATAACCGTATAATCTCCAATGTTATTATAAACATTACTTGGTTCAAACTGATTACTGGTATTTCCGTCTCCAAAATCCCAAGTATAAACAATACCTCCACCTGTTGTACTACCATTTCCAAAAAACACATTCAATGGAATTGCTCCAGTAATTGGTGTTGCATTGATTACCGCAACAACTCCACCAACTACAACAATAACTGAATCTATATTACTTGAACATGTTCCTACCTCATTGACATAATAGGTATAAGTTCCAATACAGGATTTGTTATTACCAATGGACTTCCAGTTCCTATTACTGTATTCCCATTTGCATCACTATACCATGTAATAGTTCCTGTTCCGCTTCCAGTTGCAGATATTGTTAATGAATCGCTCGCACAAATTGGATCTATAATGTCTGGAATTATCATATTAAGAGGGTTAACAGTAACAGTTGTTACTAATACACTATCGCAACCTCCTGATGTTTGTAATGTATCGTTAAATACTCCAGCTGACGAAACCCAAGTTCCTCCAACAAAGATGCTATCTCCTTGACAAATACTACTACTGATAGGATTCGTTATTACTGTGTTAACTAATAATGTAGTTTGTATAATACTATCGCATCCTAATGAACTTGGAATTGTGTCTTCATAAACTCCAGCTACAGTTTGGTATGCTCCTCCTAATAAGATACTATCTCCTGAACATATTACTGCATTCTGAGGTGTTGTAATAACTGGATTAACAACTAATGTGGTTTGGATGATACTATCGCAACCATAAATTGTTGATGAAGTATCATTGTAAACACCCGCATTATTTTGATAAGTTCCTCCTAACAAAATACTATCTCCTTGACATATCGATTGATTGAGTGGGGTAACATATATTGGATTAATTACGATTTGAAAAGAATCTAATGCTGCTGCACAACCCCCAGAAGCTGCTAAATTATTATAAATAATATAGGTTCCTGCTGTACTTGTTGTTAAATCAATTTCTCCAGTAGAAGTACTAACAAAAGAAACTCCAGTCGGGGCTGAACTAAATACTCCAGCGAAACCATTAACACCAAAAGTTGGTAGTTCAGTATTGAAATTACCTTCACACATAGGTGTGTTGTAGGTAAATGTTGCAGCAGGAGCACTAACAATATTTATTAGTACTGAATCAACAGCAGAACATGGGTTTCCAGCTGATGTAGTATTATAGTAAACAGTAAATGTTCCTAAGCCACTAGTAACTAAATCAATTTCTCCTGTTGTTGCATTGATTACTCCGGGAGCAGAAATTGTAAATGTACCGCCTGTTGTTCCGGTAATTGTAGCTAAAGGATTAGTTCCAGTAATACAATTCGTTAAAGGGCTATAATTAAATATTGCAGAATCTACTTGGAATATTTCTATGGTTGTTGAGTCTATTACGCCTGCACAACCACCAGCGGCTACAATAGTATTGTAAACCATATACAAACCTGGTGTGCTTAATAATAGGTTAATTGCCCCTGTACCTGAATTTAAATTTAGTCCTGCTGGCGATGAAGAAAATACTCCACCACTTGCTCCAGGATTATAACTTAATATAGGTACAGATGCATCTTGACAATAAGTTGGGGCATCATAACTAAAACCACCTGTTGGTGCTGATGTAATTGTTATGGAAGTTGAATCCAAAGTAGGACAAGGATTACCAGCAGAGGCGGTGTTGTAAGTTATAGTAAATGTTCCCAGTCCAGAAGCACTTAAATCGATTGTTCCATTAGTTGAATTTATTACTCCAGGAGCGGTTATTGTAAATGTTCCTCCTGAAGTTCCTGTGACATTAGCAATAGGGTCGACACCAGAAACACAATATGTTAATGGGCTGTAACTAAATAAAGCAGAATCTATTTGGAATATTTCTATTGTTGTTGAATCTAGAGCAGCAGCACAACCTCCAGCAGCAACTATCGTGTTATAAACAGTATACAAACCAGGAGTACTAGCAATTAAATTTATTACTCCAGTTCCAGAGTTAATACTTAGTCCCACAGGAGCATTAGTAAATACCCCTCCACCTCCTCCAGGACCATAACTTAATATAGGTGCTGAAGCATTTTGACAATAAGTTGGTGAATCATAACTAAACGAAGCACTTGGTGCTGATGTAATAGTAATTGGGAATGTGCTAGAATTTGGACAAGGATTTCCTGCTGAAGTTGTATTATAAGTTACAGTAAATGAACCTAATCCAGAGGCACTTAAATCAATAGTTCCATTACTTGCATTAATAATTCCAGGTGCAGTTATCGTAAAAGTTCCTCCTGTTGTTCCTGTAAGTGTAGCAATAGGATCTGTTCCTGTTAAGCAATAAGTTCCTGTTGGATAACTAAAGTTTGGATCATCTTCGTCATTAACTAGAATGTTAAGTACTAAAGATTCTTGACAAGGAGCCGTTCCTACTGTATAAGTAACTGCAATGTTTCCGCTTTGTCCTATTGGGTTAAATGTTGTTCCACTTACTCCAGTTCCACTCCAAGTACCACCTGTTGTTCCTGTGATTAAGGTATTCAGATTTATTGAGCCAGAAGCAGCACATATCGG
>PFUQ01000251.1:5383-6574 GCA_002790175.1 Flavobacteriales bacterium CG_4_9_14_3_um_filter_32_8 | reverse complement strand
GAATACAATTCGAGTGCTCCATAGCCTAAAACAAACCATTTTGCTTTTATCGGAATTGGGGGAAACAACAACATTAATTCAGTATTAGGAAACAACATACCAAAAGCCAACAAAATACCAAACACAGCACCCGAAGCTCCAACAGTTACCCCATTTATTAAGCCATTTATCGTTCCTGCAACACCTACCCAATTTTTTCCAGATTGTATTAAATCGTAACCTTCATGTAAAATCATATTCATATCTTCTGGAGGTAATTGAGAAATCAGTGGCATTAATCTTAAATGTGCTACAATTAATTGTATTACTCCTGCTCCAACACCAGTTACCATATAAAAGATAAGAAATCTTTTGGAGCCCCAAACACCCTCCAACACTCTACCAAACATCCAAACAGCGAACATATTAAAAAGCACATGCGTAAAATCGCTTGAACTGTGCATAAACATATAAGTAACCAACTGGTGTGGATAAAATCCAGTACTTTTCCAATAATGTAAACCTAATAGCTCAGTTAAATCTATTCCTTGACTTTGTAGTAAAATCGTAGCCAAATACAACAACCCATTAATAATTAACAGGTTTTTGACAACTGGTGGTATGTTTCTAAAATTCATGGTTAAGATTCAAATTGTTGGTTAAGGTCTTCTAAATTTAAAGTGATAACGATTTTTTTTCCACTAGGAGAACTGTAGGGCATATCACAAGCAAAAAGTTGGTCAACAAGTGCTTTCATTTCATCGTAAGCTAATTTTTTACCTGATTTAATACTCACACTTCTTGCCATAGAAATGGCTAAATTTTCCCATTTTTTTAATTTCAGTTCACTTTCGTTTAACTTAAATTGCTCCAATAATCCTTCTAGTATTTTTTTAATATTTTGCTCTTTTAATTCAGAAGGAATTCCAATGATTTTAAAATTATTGCTTCCCACTTTTTTTATTTCAAACCCCAAATTTTGAATTTCGGTATGTAATTCACTCATCAACTCAGCATCAGCAGCAGTAAAATCAATAGTTTCTGGAAATAATAATTTTTGCGAACTTGCTTTTCCATCTGCTATATTTCTAGAAAACTCTTCGTACAAAATTCGTTCGTGTGCTCTTTGCTGGTCTATCAATAACATTCCAGATTTTAGCTGTGTAAGAATGTATTTTTGATGCAATTGAATTAAGGTGTTGTGTTCCTCTT
>PFUQ01000251.1:0-5297 GCA_002790175.1 Flavobacteriales bacterium CG_4_9_14_3_um_filter_32_8 | reverse complement strand
CTCTTCTTTTTCTTCGTTCTGCTGAATTATTTCTTCCGAATCTTTATGAAACGATTCATACAACGATTCCCAATTTTGGGTAGATTGTTGTCGAACTGGGGGTGCCATCGTTTTAGTTTCAAAAGGATTGTAGTTGGGATTTACTTTGATAATTGGGGCTTTGATGATGTCCGTTTTTTTTAATAGCGGAATGTTAAAAGAGCTTTCTTGTTCAAAATCTAAAGTAGGAGAAATATTAAATTTACCTAATCCTTGTTTCACTGCTGTTCTGATAATGGCATAAATAGAACGTTCATCCTCAAATTTAATTTCCGTTTTGGTAGGATGTATATTGATATCAATTCTTGAAGGGTCGATGGTTAATTTTAAAAAGTAAGAAGGATATTGGTCTTTACTCAACAATTGGTCAAAAGCATTTTGAACAGCATGATTTAAGTAGGCATTTTTAATAAATCGGTCGTTTACAAAGAAATATTGTTCACCCCTTGTTTTTTTGGCAAACTCAGGCTTAGTCACAAATCCTTCAACACTCACCACATCAGTAGTTACGCTAATAGGCACTAATTTTTCATTGTATTTATTGCCAAAAACACCTACAATGCGTTGTCTAAAACTTCCTTTATTGAGGTTGAACACTTCGTTTCCATTGTTATACATCGTAAAAACAATGTCGGCATGAACCAAAGCTACCCGTTGAAACTCCTCAATAATGTGTCGAATTTCGATGGCATTCGATTTTAAAAAATTTCTTCGGGCAGGAACATTATAAAATAAATTTTTTAACGAAAAAGAAGTTCCTTTACTGGTGGTGCAAGGCTCTTGCTCTTTTACCTCACTTGCTTCCACACTAATTTTAGTACCCAACTCACAATTCTCTTTTTTGGTTTTTAACTCTACTTGAGAAATTGCTGCGATAGAAGCTAAAGCTTCTCCTCTGAAACCTTTGGTGCTAATTTTAAATAAATCGTCAGAGCATTTTATTTTTGAAGTTGCATGTCTTTCAAAACTTAATCGAGCATCGGTATCCGACATTCCGGTACCATTATCATTAACTTGAATTAATGCCTTTCCAGCATCTTTTATCACCAACGAAATGGTATCTGCATTTGCATCAATCGCATTCTCCAGCAATTCTTTCACTGCACTTGCAGGACGTTGAATTACTTCTCCTGCAGCAATTTGATTAGCAACAGCATCGGGTAATAATTGAATAATATCAGGCATTAAACTCACTAAAATTTAGTGTTCAAAGTTACTAAGAAGAAAAGGGTAATTTTACTATTCACAAATTAATTTGTCAAAACATTAAGAATTGTTAACACTTCATTCTAAATCACTAATTTCGCAGCACAATTCAAGTCATCGGATGAATTGATGCAAAAGAAACTTTTTTAGCTATGAGTAAAAAATTTAGTAAACCTGGAATAAAAGGAAAGAAAAACAGGCAAAGTATTTTTACTATTGTTAAAGAAGCCGAATTGTTTCCTTTTTTAATCGAAACGATAAAAGATAAAACACGAACCAAGCTAAAAGCAATGTTAACCCATCAACAAATTAAAGTGGGTAAAGAAATTATTACGCAGCACAACCATCCGCTGAAAATAGAAGATAAAGTTACCGTTAGTTGGGATGGTCCATTTAAAAAAGAAAATTACGATGGAATAAAAATTGTTTTTGAAGATGATGATATTATTGTGATTAACAAACGTAGCGGATTGTTATCTGTTGGTTCTGAAAAAGAAAAAAAACAAACTGCCTACCGAATGGTAACCAGTCACATCCAAAATGATAATCCAGTTGCTCGACTTTTTGTAGTTCACCGATTAGACAGAGAAGCCTCTGGGTTAATGGTTTTTACAAAAAATAAAAATGCTCAAGAAGACCTAAAAGCAAGTTGGGTAAAAACACATCCTAAAAATATTTATTTAGCCGTTACTGAAGGAACTATAGAAAAAGATGAAGACACCATTATTTCTTACCTCAGAGAAAGTAAAGCGTTGATTGTCCATTCTAGTAAAAATCCAAAAGAGGGGAAAAAAGCCGTTACACATTATAAAGTCATTAAAAAGAATGAGTTTTACACTTTGCTAGAAGCTTGGCAAGAAACAACACTAAAAAACCAATTGCGAGCCCAATTAAAAAGTATCGGACATCCCGTTATTGGTGATAAAAAGTACGAAGCTAAAACCAATCCTATTCAACGTGCTGCATTGCATTTACGGAAAATAACCTTTATCCATCCAGTAACTTTACAAGAAATAACTTTTGAAACTAAAGTTCCTGAAGATTTTTTAATGCTTTTTAGACAGCGATATTACAAATAGTTTTTCTTTAGCGTTTTCTTTACATTTGTTTAATTATTTCGGCATTTTATTTTATTTGTTATGAAAAACACTGCCTATTTTTTTATTACAATCATAGCCATTGTTGTTACTTTAATATTTGGTCAAGATTTAATTATCCCTTTCATTTTTGCCTTACTACTTTGGTTTTTAGTTCGAAAAACGAGACATGTTTTTGATAAAGTAAAATTTATTAAAAAGTATATCCCCTCTTGGTTCAAAAACCTTTTCATTTCCTTTATCATGATAACTATTCTTGGTTTTATTTCTAAAATACTACTATCCAACATTACTACATTGACTAATACCTACCCTGCCTATCAAGGAAATGTTGACCTCATCATCCACCAAACCAACGACCTTTTTAAAATAAATATTATTGAAACGGCAAAAATTCATTCGAATGAATTTGATTTTGGAATGATATTATCGGCTATTTTTTCTTCCTTAACCAATTTAGTAGGCAATGCTTTTATCATCATTATTTATGCCCTATTTATTTTCTTGGAGGAAGTAAATTTTAATGCAAAATTAACAGCAGTTGTTGCCAAAAAAGAGCAATACGAACAACTCTCGGATATTTTAGAAAAAATAGAAAAATCTATTGCTAGCTATATTGGGCTAAAAACTTTAATAAGCGTTGTCGCTGGAGTTGCGAGTTTCGTGGTTTTATCAATTATTGGAATTGATGCTCCTGTTTTTTGGGCTTTCTTAATTTTTATTTTAAATTTTATTCCGGTAATTGGTTCATTGGTCGGAACACTTTTCCCTGCCATTTACTGTTTGCTTCAGTTTGGCAGTTTTATGCCAAGCATTTTGGTACTCCTTTTTGTTGGAGGAATATTGGTACTCATTGGTAATTTATTAGAACCTAAACTCATGGGGAATTCATTAAATATCAGTTCTTTTGTTACCATCTTTGCGTTATCTTTTTGGGGTTCTATTTGGGGAATAACAGGAATGATTTTAAGTATTCCCATTACCGTAATTTTGGTGATTATTTTTTCTTATTTCCCTAAAACAAAACCTATTGCCATTATGCTTTCTGAGAAAGGGAAGATAGAGTGAATAAAGGAGTAAGGAATAAGTTGTAAGGAGTATATTTAGACTTTTCAATTATTAATTCTACTTCCTCGAAACCACTGTTTTGGCTAACATATCATGGATGGTTTGTTTGTTATCTGCAAAAACAAAAAAGAAACCAATAAAAATAACAAAACTCCACAAGCTGCCTATCCAACCAATATAGATGATACCAGAATATCCGCCAATGAGCGAAAGAATTGAAGCTCCGTATTTTAAAAATGACCTTAACCAAAGTTGGCTAGACGAAGCAGGATTTCCATCAACATTAGTGTTGATAATTTTTAGCACCCATTTACCAAACGATTGCCCAAAAGCTCCTTCTAAAATAAATAATAGTAGTCCTGTAACAGAGATGCCCGAAGTTATTTCCATCATTTTTTGAATAATATTCGTAAACTTCCCTCCTAATTGGTCTGAAAGCTGGTTAAATTCGCCCATTTGTTTTCCGAAAAAAAGTGGATACAGCTGATCGCCAATTAACAGACCTACAATTGTACCACAGACCATAACAATTAAGACATCAAGCATGTAAGCACCAAAACGTCTGCCAAAACCGATACGTTCATTGATTGGATAGTGTGGATTATCTTTCATCAACATTTCATCCAATTGCACTTCTTTGTTGCTCATCATTATATCATTTTATTAGTTTAATTCTTTCCTTAATACCTCAACAATTCGTTTAGTCGAATGTCCATCCCAATAGGGAGGAATTGCTCCTTTTTTATAAGTTCCAGTTTCTATTTGGTTAATCTTTTCAGCAACGGCTTCGTAATTGTATTCTACCAATTCGTTAGTACCAATGGTTATGGTGCATGGTCTTTCAGTATTATCTCGAAGTGTTAAACAAGGTATTTGTCTAAACGTAGTTTCTTCTTGAATTCCACCACTATCGGTTAGCACATATTTACAAGCACTGGTTAGTTTTTGAAAAGCCAAATAATTTAGGGCTTCAGTAATAATTACTTTAGGATTATTTTCTAGATGAGCATATAAACCGTGTTTTATTAAATTGTTTTTAGTACGTGGATGTATGGGTAAAACCAAAAAGCTATTTTCTGCTACTTTATCAATAATATGGAGTAAAATTTCTAAACGGTCTTTAGTATCCACATTGCTTGGTCGGTGCATGGTCATCAGTACAAAACTTTTTTCCTTAATTCCCAATTCTTGTAAAACCGTATTTTGCTGAATAATTTCATCAAAAGCAACTAAGGTATCTATCATTGTATTTCCAACAAAATGAATTTGATTTTCAGTTTTTCCTGCTTTTATTAAATTATCGTAACCACTCTGCTCGGTTACAAAAAATCCATCAGCCACCAAATCGGTAATTAAGCGATTTATTTCTTCGGGCATTTCATTATCGTAGCTTCTTAAACCACTTTCTAAATGATATAATTTGGTGTTGGTTTTGTTACCAGCTATTGCTCCAGCTAATGTTGAATTTACATCACCAACAACAATTAATGCATCGGGTCGATGTTTGATAATCGCTTTCTCTATTTCAATAATGGCTTGTCCAATTTGATTGGCAGGCGTTCCAGGAACAACATTTAAGTATTCGGGGACTTTTAAATTGAGCTGCGTAAAAAAAATATCCGACATATTTTCGTCGTAGTGCTGATTGGTATGTACTAAGACATATTCAAACTCATTGCCATAAGCTTTAAACTCTTTTTCGAATTGGGTAATTTTAATAAAGTTGGGGCGAGTACCAACAACAATCATTACTTTTTTAGACATCAGTTAAGTTTAAAGGTTAAAAGTAAGTTATCTGTTGAAGTTTTCAAACAATATCTATAAAGGTGAAAGTGAAACCCATAATTCGTAATTCATAATCCGTAACTCATAATTCGCAATTTCTAA
>PFUQ01000145.1:5375-7235 GCA_002790175.1 Flavobacteriales bacterium CG_4_9_14_3_um_filter_32_8 | reverse complement strand
TTTATTTACATAATAGTTTTCTATTCCTATCTCATAAACACCCAAATTCCAATTGGTTTTTTCTTCAAAAATAGTTACGTTTTCAATTGAAAGGAATAAAGAACTATATTGTCTTGGATTTCTTTTCTTAAAATCAAAAGTAATGGATGGGGCAATTTTATAATATTCTAGAATTTCTCTACCTGTACTGTTTTGTTCGGTGCTAAATCGCAAATAAGAAAAAGAAGCAGCATTTGCTCCAGTGGCTATGTTCTGAAAAATAGAATTGGGCATGATGTGATAAAAGATACTGGCATAACCGTTGATGTTTTCTGAGTTAAAAGCATACATTGGTGCTAACACATATTCAAACTTTTTTGATGGAATTAATGAATTGTAAAATGCCATACCTAACATTCCTTTATCATTCATATTCCAACCTGCAATGGGTGTAAAAAAGAGTTGAGTTTTATCAGGGTTTTCGATACTTCCCAACCATTGCAAACGTAAAGGTTCGGTGGTTTTAAGTAATCCATTAGTTTGCAAAGTATTGTTTTTTCGTTTTATTTCTGGAATATTTAATTCAGCATCTATTCTGTAATTGTCAAAATCCCCTTTTTTGAATGGGACAAAGGTTGTTTTTCCAATAGGTTCGTACCATTGAGTTGTAATAATTTTACCATCCTTCACGCCAGAAATAGAAAAAGGTCCATTAATTTTTCCTTTGTTTCTAATTTTTAATAAGATGTTTTGGGTGTTGGAAGTATCTTTTTTAGAGCCAGCAATTTTGAAGTCAATTTTATGAGTTGTTTTAATTAAATCCTCAAAAAACCAATTCAATTCTTTGCCTGCTTCTTCTTCAAAAATTTTACGTAAATCTTCAGGTTGAGGATGTTTAAATTTCCATTCATTATAATAGCGTTGCATACACTTATCATATAGCTCTTCTCCCAAATAAGCCATTAAATAATCAAAAACAATGGCAGTTTTGGAATAAACTATTCCTCCGTAATTTAAAGAGGTGTAAGCTGCCGAAGTTTCTTCGATAGGTTGGTCTAAATTTCTTCTAGCATTTACTAAATAAGCTAATTCGTATTGTGTTTTATGAGAGTATTTAAAAATATCGAATCGTTTGAGTATGTTTTTTTGTGTTGAAACATCTCCTCCAAAAAGTTTTCTATCGGGATATTTTGTCTCAATATACCTATTTTCATTCATCGAGTTGATTCCTTCATCCATCCATCCGTGGTCACGTTCGTTGGAACCTAAAATACCATAAAACCAGTTGTGACCAACTTCGTGCATAATTACAGTCTCAAGTCCAAAAAAATCACCAGATTCGCCAATAACGGTAATGTTTGGATATTCCATCCCACCTCCTGCACTTAATGCTCCATCAACAGCAGTTACATGGTTGTAGGGGTAATCTCCATTCCAAAACGAATAATAATAGGTGGCATCGTTAATGTATTGAATACTATTTTTCCATAAATAAGCTTCATTGTTAGTAAACATAGACCAGCTGGTAACTTTTCGTTTTGAATGAGGCAATTCTACCTCTCCTTTTAACACGTGGTATCTTTTATCTGCAAACCAAGCAAAATCATGCACATTTTCTTGATGGTAATGTAGCGTTTTTGTGGTGTCACTCGAAGGAGGAAAACTCATGTCTTGATAATCAAAGGAATCGATGGTTGCTGTTTTTTGGGCATTAGCAGTTAGCCAATCGAGTTCTTTTTCTCCATTTTCTAAATCTCCTGTTGCACCAACAACATAGTTTTTGGGTAAAGTAATAAAAACGTCAAAAGTTCCAAATTCAGAATAAAATTCTCCTTGATCTAAATAGGACATTTGGTGCCAACCATCGTTATCATAAACAGC
>PFUQ01000145.1:0-5360 GCA_002790175.1 Flavobacteriales bacterium CG_4_9_14_3_um_filter_32_8 | reverse complement strand
AAAAAATACCTTTAGGAATTTTAATGTGGAATGGAGTTGTGATTTCAATACTTTCTCCGGATTTAAGAGGGTCTAGTAAATGAAGAATACAGATGTCTTCATTGTATGGAGCATATTCCCACTGTAATTTTTCGTCACCAACTTTAAATTCCAAACCATCAATAAAACCAAGAATGCTATCAGGAGCATAATAGAGCTTCGTGTTGCGGTCTTCTAATTGTTGTTTTCCTAATGCCGAATTGTATTTTTTGTAGGCATTGGGCCATAAATGAAAATACAAGAAAGTTAATGATTTTGAAGAATTATTGGTGTAAGTTATCTTTTCAAAAGCTGTTAATTCATGATTTTTGTCATCCAATTTTACTACGATGTTGTAGTTGACTTGTTGTTGAAAGTAAGCTTTTTCATTTTGTGAAAAAAGGAGAGAAGTACAAGAAAAAAATAAGATAATTAGTAATAATCTCATGATTTAATTTCCAATTTTTTCTTTTATCATAGAGACTAGAACGTCAATGGCAACCTTGTTTTCACCACCAACTGGAACAATCATGTCGGCATATTTCATGGTAGGTTCAATAAATTGATTGTGCATTGGTTTTAGGGTTTTTTCGTAACGATTTAAAACTTCTGCAACATCTCGACCTCTTTCTGTGATATCACGTCTAATTCTTCTTATCAAGCGGTCATCAGCATCGGTATGTACAAATATTTTTATATCACAAAGATTTCTTAATAACTCATTGGTAAATACTAAAATTCCTTCAACAATTAATATTTCTTTAGCGTGTACCACTTTATAATCATCAGAGCGAGAATGAGTGATGTAGGAATAAATTGGTTGTTCAATTGATTTTCCCTTTTTTAAATGGTGTATGTGACTTAATAACAAATCAAAATCAATAGAATTGGGGTGGTCGTAATTAATTTTGGTTCGTTCGTCAAAAGAAAGTTCTGAATTATTTCGGTAATAAGCATCTTGAGGTAAAATAGTAATATTTTCTTGTGGTAAACTTTTTGCAATTTTTGTTACAACTGTAGTTTTACCAGAGCCTGTTCCACCTGCAATTCCTATTATTACCATAATAAAGTTATAAAATTTCAGCTAATTTATTTTCTAAAACTTCTCCTCTGAGGTTTGTTCCAACAATATTACCTTCTTTATCAATCAAAACAGTAAATGGAATTCCTTCAACACCATAGAGAGGAACAACTTCAGAACTCCATCCTTTTAAATCGCTCACATGATTTTTCCAGATCAAACCATCTTTTGCAATGGCTGTTAACCAATCTTGTTTTGCATTTTGTTGTTGCGGCATGCCATCTAAAGAAACACTCAAAACATCAAAGCCTTTTTTATTGTATTTGTTGTAAGCTTTTACCACATTGGGATTTTCTGCACGGCAAGGTCTGCACCAAGATGCCCAAAAATCGATTAACACCACTTTTCCTTTTAATGAAGAAAGAGAAATAGGTTTTCCATCGGCATTATTTAAAGTGAAATCTGGTGCTTTAGCACCCTCTTTTAAGTTCATCATTTTTGCTACTCTATTATGAAAATCGATAAACCAAGGTTCGTTATTTATTGTTTTTACCAATGCCTCATCTACTTTTTTAAATAATTCACTATATTGTTGAGGGTCGAGTTGCTGAATAGCAGCCAAGCTAACTAATGAAGCTGGGTTTTCGTTAATTAAATTGATAAAAATAGTATTCATTTTGTCGATTGAAGTAAATTTTGCTTTTTGTAAATCGACAAATAAATTTTGGTCATTAGGATTTGCCTGATAAACCCGACCAAGCGAATCTTGAATCAATGCATTATTTTTATAAGCTATATTAAATGCTCTTAATCTACTCGATTCTGGTGAACCTTCTACAGAGTAGGTATCCATTAAATTATTTCCATCACCATTAATGATGGGTTTTTCTCCTACAGTTAAAACGAGATTGATAAAATTTTGATTGTTTATTCTCAACCGATAATAGCCTAAATTGTCGATTGGATAAGTAAAACTATAATTACCATCTTCATCAACTTTTGCTGAATCTTTGGTGATAATTTGCTGAGGAGTTAAGTAATCTAGATAAATGGAACTTCCATCGAATAAGTTTGTAATTTTCCCAGAAATAGAAACATTTCCTGTCGGTTGTTTTTCTCCACAAGAAAATATTAAAAAGGAAAAGGTGATGAATAAAATAAAATTTCTCATAATTAATTCGCTAGGTTATTATTTTAAGATAGATTCTGTAGTGTAGATTTGGGCCAACAATTCTTTGATAATTAAAGTCATTTTGGGTTCAGCAGCTTTAGCAACTTTTTGAACTTCCTCATGGCTAATTTCAACAATTTTACCATCAACTCCTAAATCTGTAATAATTGACATTGCCATACATGGAATATTCATGTGACGAGCAACAATAACTTCTGGAACTGTACTCATGCCAACGGTATCAGCACCAATAATTTTCATGTATCTGTATTCAGCAGGAGTTTCAAAGGTTGGTCCAGATAAAATAGCGTAAACACCTTGTTGAAGTTGAATGTTATTTTGGTTGGCAATATTGATAACTAAATCATTTAACTCTTTGCTGTAAGGTTCACTCATATCAGGAAATCGTGGTCCTAATTCATTTATATTTTTTCCTCTTAAAGGATTGTCTGGTAATAAATTAATATGATCAGTAATTAACATGATGTCACCAATATTAAAATTACTATTTACACCTCCACTGGCATTACTTAAAAATAAATTAGCAATACCCAATGCTTTCATCACCCTTATTGGAAAAGTACATTCTTTTAGTGAATAGCCTTCGTAATAATGAAACCTTCCTTGCATCGCAACTATTGGCACATCATTGATAGTCCCAAAAATTAATTGACCATGATGTCCCTCAACAGTAGAAACTGGAAAATGTGGAATATCTTCATAAGGAATAGCTGTTTCTATTTTTATTTCAGACGATAGATTTCCTAACCCTGTACCTAAAACGATACCTGCAAAAGGATGGATTTTTGTTTTACTTTCTAGGAAAGTTTTAGTTTCTTGAATTTGCTTTAACATACTTTAATATTTGCTCATCGAACTCCACTTTATCATTTCCATGAAAACAGATTTCTATCGGAATATAAAAAATGGGAATATCTTGAATTAAGTCTTTTATTTTTGGCAAAGATAATCGCATTATATCTTTTTCGGTAGTAATTATTATTTTATTATTTCCAAATAAATTTTTAAATCGTTCTTTAATAATTATAACATCTGATTCAGTATAATTGTGATGATCAGCAAATTTAAAATGTTCTACGATATTAAATTCATGGTAGAGTTTGTAAAATAAAAGACCAGCTTTTGCAATACCTGTTAACAACAAAATTGAAAAATTATTACCAATTGTATCTGTTAAATTTTTAGCAGCTTCGGTAAAAGGTGTTATTTCGCCATATTTTAGGTAAGAAAAATAAATTTTTTGATAATCTTCTGGATTTAAACTTTCTTTAATTCTTCTTTTATCAATTGGAGATAAAACAGCACTTGTTTTAGAAACAATAATGATGTCAGCTCTTTTGCTTCCAAAAGCCCATTCTCTTAGTCTTCCAGAAGGAACTATGGTATCATTAATATATAGGTTGCTAAAATCGGTAACCAAAATATTAATACCTGGAGTTACGGATCTATGCTGGTAAGCATCATCCAAAAGAATCACATTAATTTCTGGATGTAGTTCTTTTAATTTATTAATTCCACTCACTCTTTTTTCATCAACAGCTACAATAAGGTTCTCAAATTTATTTTTAAACTGCAAAGGCTCATCTCCTAAATCAATTGAAGTTGAATGATTATCAGCCAAATAAAAACCAGAAGTTGTTCTTTTGTATCCTCTACTCAGCGTAGCAACTCTAAAATCATTTTTTAATAAATTGATTAAATACTCTACATGAGGAGTTTTCCCTACACCACCCATTGCTAAATTTCCAACAGATATTACTGGAAAGTTAAACTCTTTAGCGGTTAAGATGTTCCAATCATATAATTTATTTCTAAAATATACGATAGATCCATAGAAAAGGGAGAAAGGGAATAAAAGAATGTTAAGAATTTTTTTCATATATCTTCGTAAAGATAAATAAGAAATAAAAAATAAGTTAATATTTGGTGCAATTAAACAATAAATCTGCTTATTTTACGATTTTTTAGTAAAAAAATTATTTTATTTAGATTTTTTTAATACATTTGTGGGTAATGTTTGTTGCATTTAAAAAATATAACTCAGTTTTCTTAGCAGTATTTTTCCTACTACTTGTTGCTTCTTGTCATAAAGGAGAAGAGCCCATTCCTTGTTCTCTAAATAATAATTGCTCTTCAATAAATACTACTACTACTACTAATTTTAAAACAGGAGAACCTACTAATCCTAATGGTGGAGAAGATGGTGGAACTATTGTCGGTGGGGATGATAATGAAGATGACAACGATGGTGACAATATTGTTGGAGGCGATGATTTAGGTAATACACCTGTTGGGGGTTCTATAAATGGTGGAGGTCATTAACTATTTTCCCTATCTCTATTTCTTTTGTTCTTATCTCTTTTTTTTTCTGTAAATCTTAAATTTTTTATTTATCTTTTTTTTCTTTCCTTTTATTTGATAATAACTATTGTTTTGTTTTGAAAACTAACCGTTTAAAAAGTCAACCACTTTAATCTTAAAAACTATTCACATTTTTATAAAAAATAATTTGGTTTACAAGTTTATTAATATATATCTTTACGCCTCTTTGTTGCACGAAATTTTTAAAAAAATAGATTAAAATTTATTAATATGTTAAGAAAACTAGCTGTTTTAGTATCTATGTTATTTGCGTTTTCTTTCGCTATTGCTCAATCGAATGGAACAATAAAAGGAAGAATGCTTGATAAAGGAAATGGAGAACCATTACCCTTTGCAAATGTTGTTTTAATGAAAGGAGGTTCTCAAGTAACAGGAACAATGACTGATTTTGACGGTAAATTTACTTTTACCGCTTTACCTCCTGGAAAATATGAAATCCAAGCAACTTATGTTGGCTATCAGGCCATAAAAGTAAACGATGTGGTCGTAAATAGTGGTAAAATCACTTTTGTGCCAGATATTAAAGCTGCTTCAGGAAGTGAAAACCTAGAAGAGTTTGTGGTTATTGATTACGAAGTGCCTCTTATTTCTAAAGATCAGACTTCTTCAGGAGGAATTGTAACAGCCGAAGATATCAAAAAAATGCCGGGACGTTCAGCTACATCCATAGCAGCAACAGTTGGTGGTGTTTATGAGAAAGATGATGGTACCAATGACTTAAACGTTAGAGGTGCTAGAAGTGCTGGT
>PFUQ01000076.1 GCA_002790175.1 Flavobacteriales bacterium CG_4_9_14_3_um_filter_32_8 | reverse complement strand
TTAAAAACATTAAACGACACAAAAGGAAGTAAACTAAATTGATGTCCCAACACTTTATTATTGCCTAAGTTGGAATACAACACAATAAATCCTGATTCTGCTTGGTTGTAGTATTTAGCCCATTTGGTAGTGTCGTTATTGGTAAATCCAAAATTGATGGCTGCTGTTTGCTGATATCCAGTAGATGGGAAAGCAAAACGATTACTCATTGGAAGTACTTTACCCACCATGTATTCGGGCTGAATGAAATGTTTTTGCTTATTCGTGTCGGCTTGAGAAAAACCGTTTGCAAAATAAGAAAGAGCAAGAATTATTGTTATGTATTTAATAAGTTTGATGTAGCAATTTTTTAGTGCTTTCAAAAATAGATAAAAGGAAGAACTTTGAAACTCAAAAGCTTAACTTCATTGTCCGATTGCTATGAGTGGTCGGACAATGAAGAAGTTAAAAAGTTAATCTAATTTTCCGTGACATTGTTTGTATTTTTTACCGCTTCCGCAAGGACAAACATCGTTTCTTCCAACTTTTTTCTCCACTCGAATTGGTTGCGTTTTTTGTTGAGGTTTTGGGGGCATTCCTACTTGATTTTGTGTGCTGCTAGAGGTGTATTCTGGTTTACTTAGTGCTAATTTACTCATGTCTTGTTTTTGATGAACAGGTTCTTTTTGAGCAGTAATTTCATTTTCTTTTTGTTGAGGTAGGCTACATTTTAATAAGAAACCACCTACCTCTTTATTCATCTTCAACAACACTTGATTGAATAATTTGAAGGCTTCAAATTTGTAAATCAACAATGGATCTTTTTGCTCATGCACTGCATTTTGAACAGATTGTTTTAATTCATCCATTTCTCGTAAATGCTCTTTCCAATTTTCATCAATCATTGCTAAAATCACATTTTTCTCAATTGATTTTATCAATTCTTTACCTTGTGTTTCAAATGTTTTCTTTAATGGAGTAGAGATGTTAATGGATTTTTTCCCATCAGAAATGGGAACAACAATATTTTCATATTGAGTTCCTTGGTTTTCAAAAACGTCTTTAATAACAGGGAAAGCCATATTGGCAATCATTTCAGATTTTTTAACATAATGATTAACTCCTTTTTCGTGTAAATCTTCTGTCATTTCAGTTGTATTACCTTCAAAAAATTCTTTTTCAGTAAAAGGACTTTCAATGGACAATAATCGGATTAATTCAAATTTAAATCCTTCATAATCTCTATTATCTTGATATTCATTTACTAAAAATTCACAGATATCATAAATCATATTAGAAATTTCGACACCCAAACGCTCTCCATATAAGGCATTTCTTCTTTTGGTGTAAACAACTTCACGTTGAGAATTCATAATGTCATCATATTCTAATAATCTTTTTCTGATACCGAAATTATTTTCCTCCACTTTCTTTTGTGCTCTTTCGATAGATTTAGAAACCATGGAATGTTGAATCACTTCTCCCTCTTCCAACCCTAATCTATCCATTAGTTTAATAATTCTTTCTGAATTAAATAATCGCATTAAATTATCTTCTAAAGAAACAAAAAACTGAGATGAACCTGGGTCGCCTTGTCGTCCTGCTCGCCCTCTTAATTGTCTGTCAACTCGTCTAGAATCGTGTCGTTCTGTACCAATAATGGCTAACCCTCCTGCTTCTTTTACTCCTTCTCCCAATTTAATATCTGTTCCCCTACCAGCCATATTGGTGGCAATGGTAACTGCTCCTGCTTTTCCTGCTCCTGCAACAATTTCAGCTTCACGTTGATGTAATTTTGCATTTAATACATTGTGTTGTATGCCTCTCATTTTTAGCGTTCTACTTAGCAGCTCAGAAATTTCTACAGAAGTGGTTCCAACCAAAACTGGTCTTTTTTGTTCCACTAACGCAACAATTTCTTCAATAATGGCGGTATATTTTTCTCGAGTGGTTTTATAAACTAAATCTTCACGG
This sequence comes from Flavobacteriales bacterium CG_4_9_14_3_um_filter_32_8, assembly GCA_002790175.1. Classification (GTDB taxonomy): domain Bacteria; phylum Bacteroidota; class Bacteroidia; order Flavobacteriales_E; family Vicingaceae. Next base: position 3,444 of record PFUQ01000076.1, on the reverse strand, counting down.
TCTTTTCTTGCTAATGGTCTATTGGGAGGTATGATTACCACATCTAATTTGTAAATGTCCCAAAGTTCTTGTGACTCTGTTTCTGCAGTCCCTGTCATCCCCGACAGTTTATGATACATCCTAAAATAATTTTGTAGTGTTACTGTTGCATAAGTTTGTGTGGCAGCTTCTACTTTTACGTTTTCTTTAGCTTCTATTGCTTGATGAAGACCATCAGAATATCTTCTGCCTTCCATAATACGTCCAGTTTGTTCGTCAACAATTTTTACCTTGTTGTCCATCACTACATATTCTACATCTATTTCAAACATAGCGTATGCTTTCAGTAATTGATTAATGGTGTGAATTCGTTCAGCTTTCACAGCATAATCCTGAATCATTTTATCTTTTCGAACCAATTTATCAGCATCAGGCAGATTAGATTTTTCTATTTCAGCAACCTCCATTCCTATGTCTGGCATAATAAAGAAGTTAGGATCGTCGCCTGAACCAGTAATTAATTCAACTCCTTTTTCAGTTAATTCAACGCCATTGGTTTTTTCGTCAATAACAAAAAATAATTCAGCATCAACTTTGTGCATTTCTTTGTTTTGATCTTGCATATAAAAGTTCTCTGTTTTTCTGAGCATTGCTCCAATTCCTTGTTCACTTAAAAACTTAATCAGTGCTTTGTTTTTTGGTAAACCACGATGGGCTCTTAACAAAGCCATTCCACCAGTTTCTTGATCTTCTTTGCTTATTTTTCCACCTTCAATTAGTGGTGCTAGAGTTTTTTTAGCGATGGTTAATGCATTGGTAACATATCTTTTTTGATTAGATATTAATTGTTCAACTCTAGGTTTCAGTTCATGAAATTCATGTTTATCTCCTTTTGGCGTTGGGCCGGAAATAATCAAAGGAGTCCGGGCATCATCAATTAAAACAGAATCTACCTCATCTACAATGGCATAATGATGTTTACGTTGTACGATATCTTCTGGAGAACGAGCCATATTATCTCTTAAATAATCAAAACCAAACTCATTGTTGGTTCCATATGTTATATCAGCATGATATGCTTTGCGTCTTTCAGGAGAATTTGGTTCGTGTTTATCAATACAATCTACTGTAAGTCCGTGAAATTCAAAAATGGGAGCCATCCACTCCGAATCTCTTTTTGCTAAATAATCGTTTACGGTAACTAAGTGAACTCCTTTTCCAGCAAGTGCATTTAAGTAAACAGGCAAAGTTGCTACTAAGGTTTTTCCTTCGCCAGTCATCATCTCCGCAATTTTACCTTCATGTAAAACTCTACCACCTATCAACTGAACATCGTAATGCACCATGTCCCACACTATTTCTGTTCCTGCTGCTAACCAATGGTTAAAATAAGTTGCTTTATCGCCATCTATTTTTACACTTTCTCTTACCGCAGCAATGTCTCTATCCATTTGGGTTGCAGTAACAACAAGTTGTTTGTTTTCGGAAAACCTTCTTGCCGTTTCTTTGATAACAGCAAATGCGTCTCCTCTAATTTCATTCAGAACATCTTCGATTTGAACAAGTATTTGTTTCTCTAATTCGTCAATTTTAGTATAAATTACTTCTTTATCACTAATGGTTAAACTGTAATCATTTTCTATTTTATCTTTTAGAGAAATTATTTCATCTTCATTGGCTTTAATTTTTTCAGCAATTTTCAATTTTAAAACGCTTGTTTTTCCTCTTAATTCATCGTCTGATATAGAGGAATAACTGTTAAATGCTAAACCAACTTCATCAATAATTGGTGATAACTCTTTATAATCTCTATCTGTTTTACTACCAACAAATGTTTTTAAAATTCTACTTAATACTTCCGATGCTCCCATCTTTCTTATAAATTTAATTTTTAGCAGTTAGTCAAATATTTTACCAATGCTATGTTTCTGTCAATTTGGCTTAATAATCGACAAATGTAGTTATTTAGCATTGATGAATATGTCCTACTAATAAAATAAAATGGTAAAAATTTGATGTTAGAAAGTTCTTTTGATTTTATATATTTGCATAAAATATGTTGTACATCATATAATGGAGGCAGTAAAAACAGAAGAAACAATTTTAATTAATTTTAGCGAACGGCTAAAATGTTACGCACAGTTATTTAAACTGAGACTAACTTCTTTTGTTGTGATATCTGCTATTTTTGGCTATTATATTGGTGCTTCAACCTATAATTTTTCTGAAGTTATTTTTTTAATAATAGGTGGGTTTTTTATTACCTGCTCTTCCAATGCATTTAATCAGATTATTGAAAAAGATTACGATAAATTAATGAAAAGAACCCAAAACAGACCTTTACCATTAAATAAGTTTGGCGTTGGTGAAGCAATGTGGGTAGCCTCTATTTCTGGCCTATTAGGTATTGTGATGTTATGGTTGCTTAATCCATTAACTGGAAGTTTGGGTGCTTTAGCAATAGTTATGTATGTCGCACTTTATACTCCCTTAAAAAGAATTTCTACCATTTCGGTTTTCGTTGGTGCGTTTCCTGGTGCATTTCCACCAATGTTGGGTTGGGTTGCAGCTACTGGTAGTTTTAGCTTGGAAGCAGGAATTTTGTTTGCCATGCAATTTTTATGGCAATTTCCTCATTTTTGGGCAATTGCTTGGAAAGTAAATGATGATTACACCAATGCTGGTTTTAAAATGTTACCTTTTGGAAAGAAAAATAAATCAACCGCTGCTATCATTTTAATGAGTACTCTCTTGCTATTTTTAGCAAGTTTTCTTCCCGAATATTTCCATATTACGGGTAGAATTGCTACAATTGGACTACTGATTTTATCATTATTAATGGTTTACCCAGCTATAAAATTAGTACAAACCTTAGCTGATAAATATGCATTACGAGTGATGCTGATGTCTTATTTGTATTTGATTTTATCACTTTCAATTATTCTTATTGATCGACTTTTATGAGTGATAAAAAATATAAATCACTAATAATCTTCATATCTATTATTTTACCTTTGGTTGTTGCTGTGCTATTTGTAGTCAGAATTCCTAATGTTGCTCCATTAACTTTTTTACCCCCCATTTATGCAAGTATTAATGGATTAACAGCTATTTTGTTAATTTTGGCAGTTGTCGCCATCAAAAAAGGAAATCGTGTTTTACACCAACGATTAATGAAAACCAATTTGGTTTTATCCGTCTTATTCTTATTGATGTACATTGCTTATCACATGACTTCTAATCCTACTCCTTATGGTGGCACAGATAATATTAAATTTCTTTATTTTTTCATCCTAATCTCACACATTTTACTCTCAATAGCTATTATTCCTTTGGTATTAATTACAACAGTGAGGGCTTTTTCTGAGCAATTTGATCAACACAAAAAAATAGCAAAAATTACTTTTCCGATGTGGTTGTATGTCGCTATTTCTGGAGTAGTGGTTTATTGGATGATTGCTCCTT
>PFUQ01000250.1 GCA_002790175.1 Flavobacteriales bacterium CG_4_9_14_3_um_filter_32_8 | reverse complement strand
CTCATTAAATGAAAATCGTGTGTTGCCATTAATATGGCTTTTCCTTTATTGCTAATTTCAAACAACAATTTAATAATTTCTTCCGAAGTTTCTGGATCTAAATTTCCAGTAGGTTCATCAGCTAAAATCAAGTCAGGTTCGTTTAATAAAGCCCTGGCTATTACAACTCTTTGTTGTTCTCCACCCGATAATTCATGTGGAAATTTATACCCTTTTGTGCCTAAGCCCACATTGGTTAACACCTCATTAATTCGTGCTTCCATTTTGCTTTTTTCTTTCCAACCTGTTGCTTTTAAAACAAACAATAAATTATCGTTAACGCTTCTGTCGGTTAACAACTGAAAATCCTGAAAAACAATCCCCAATTTTCTTCTTAAAAAAGGAATTTGGTTTTGTTTTATTGTTTTTAAATCAAAATCACAAACTGTTGCTTCTCCTTCCTGTAAAGGTAAATCGGCGTACAAAGTTTTTAATAAGCTACTTTTCCCCGACCCAGTTTTTCCAATTAAATAAACAAACTCACCTTTATCAATTTTTACAGTTACATTTTGTAAAATCAAGTTTTTTTTCTGAAAAATCTTGGCTGAATTAATGTTTATTATCATAACGACTATTAATTTTTAAAAAGACTGTTCTACTGAACTTGTCGAAGTAGTTATATTCTCCACCTTTTTATACTTCGATAAACTCAGTATGACAAAAGGTTCTAGTTTTCAAGTCAGAAGAAATCCTTAACAAATATATCTATTAATTTTCCCAATTAATTAATCCACCTTCTTTTTAAATGAAATAATGTCAACATTATGCCGTTGAAAACTTGAAGCATCAATAAAAGTAACAGCCTTTATCCTTTCTAATTTTAAACCGTTGTATAAATTATGGTCAAGAGAAAATTGTTTTTAAAAAAACTTACCTACCTTATTATCCTATTTTTTGCGATAAACACGAATGTTTTATCTCAAAAAACAACTATTTATACCCACGATAATGCAACTTACAATTCGGCATTAGAACTTTACGACAAGGAAAAATTTAGTGCAGCTCAAGAAAAATTTGCTCAAGTTTTGCAGCATATTAAAAATGATAAATCGGAAATTGCAGTTGATGCGATGTATTATCATGCTCTTTGTGGATTGGAACTTTTTAATATTGATGCCGAAAATTTACTGATTAAATTTATTTATGCTTACCCCGAAAGTCCTAAAGTAAAATTGGCATATTTCCATTTAGGAAAATACCATTTTAGAAAAAAAGATTATGATGAAGCTCTAAAATGGTTTGAAAAAATTGACATTTACGACTTGAGTGAAGAAGAATTAGCCGAATATCATTTTAAAATAGGTTATAGCCATTTTATGAAAAAGGAGTATGAAAAAGCTTCCACTTCATTTTATGAAATAAAAGATGTTGACACCAAATATACTTCATCCGCCAAATATTATTATGGGCATATTGCTTACCTACAAAAAAAATACGAATCGGCTTTACAAACTTTTCTAACACTAAGTAACGATGAAAAATTTTCTCCCATCGTTCCTTATTACATTACTCAAATTTATTATTTACAAAAAAATTACAGCAAAGTAATTGAGTATGCACCTGCATTGTTAGATACAGCACTACCTAAAAGAGTACCAGAAATTTCTCGATTAATTGGCGAAGCTTATTACAACACCAATAAATTTAGCGAATCCATTCCTTACCTAAAACGATTTCATAAAGAAAAAACTACCGAAATTAGCCGTACCGACAACTACGAGTTGGGCTACGCTTATTATAAAACGGATAGTTGCGAGTTAGCCATCGTTTGGTTTAAAAAAGCAATTGGAAAAGACGATAGTTTAACCCAAACTACACACTATCATATTGCAGAATGTTACCTTAAACTTGGTGAAAAAAAATATGCCAGAAACTCGTTTCGCATTGCATCACAATTGGAGTTTGACCCGCAAATAAAAGAAGATGCACTTTTTAGTTTTGCTAAAATTTCTTACGAACTTTCTATTCATCCCTACAATGATGCCATAATCGCTTTTGAAGAGTTTATCAATACTTACCCCAATTCTGCCAAACTAAATGATGCGTATGAATTTTTAGTTGCTGTCTATTTCACCACCAAAAACTATGAAGCAGCACTAGCTTCTTTAGAAAAGATAAAAAACAAGAACATTCAACTCGAAGAAGCCTATCAAAAAATAGCATATTACAGAGGAATTGAGCTTTTTAATAATAGAAAATATCCCGAAGCCATTCTTCACTTTGATAAATCGGACACTTACCAATTAGATAAAAAAATTAAAGCTGATAATTGTTATTGGAGAGCAGAAGCTTACTATCGGTTAGACAAAAACGAACAAGCAATTGCAGCATATAAAAAATACATTTTTGAACCTGAGGCAATTGTTGCCAACCAAGTAAACAAAGCTCATTATAGCATTGGTTATGCTTACTTTAATTTAAAAGAATACAACAATGCCAACGAATGGTTTCGAAAATATGTTCAGAATGCAAAAGAGGAAAACACTAAAATTAAAAACGATGCTTTAAATAGAATTGGCGATTGTTTTTACATTACTAAAGATTACAAAGCCGCTATTGAATATTATGATAAAGCAGCCCTATTAGGTTTGGATAAACTGGATTATTCATTGTACCAAAGTGCTGTTGTTAATGGTGTTGTTGGCAATTACAATGACAAAATAAGTTTACTTAACACTTTAATTAATCGGAAAGAAAAATCACATTTATTGGATGATGCCATTTTTCATTTAGCAAAAACTCAATTGATAATCAACGAAACCGATAATGCGTTAGTTAACTTTCAATTATTAATAAAAGATTACCCAAATAGTCCCTATTTAAGTCAGGCATTGATTAAAGAAGGATTAATTTATTACAACCGAAAAGACGACCAAAACGCATTAATTGCATTTAAGACGGTTGTTACCAACTACACCGAAACAGATGATGCCAAAGAAGCACTTCAGAAAATTAAAAAAATATACATCGATAAAGGAGAGCTTGGTTCTTATGAAGATTACTTAGTAAGTATTGGTGGAGCAGATTCTTCTACCATGGTGATGGATGAAGATTACTTTGAAGTTGCCGAAAACAGTTATATGAAAAATAAATGTGATAAAGCCGTTAATGAATTAACCAAATATTTAGAAAAATATCCGAATGGCAATTATGTCCTCAATGCTCATTATTACAAAGCAGATTGTGAATACCGTTCAGGGTTTGAGGATGAAGCTTTAATTAATTTTAATTACATCATTGAACAACCAAAAAATAAATTTTCAGAATCGGCTTTGCTAAAAGCAGGGCAACTAAATACTAATTTAGGTAAGCCAGAAGATGCCTTAAACAACTATAGTCAACTAGAATATTTAGCTGATATTCCTTCCAATGTTTTTATAGCATAAGTAGAACAAATGCGATTGAATTTTCAATTAAAAAGACCAGATGAAGCCATTAAATATTGCGAACTAATCATTAATAAAGATATTGATGATGCCAACTTAATTACTGAGGCTCATTTAATTTATGGAAAAGCAGTACTAGAAAAAGACGATTACAATTTAGCGTTAAAAGAATTTACAACTGCTTCTACATCGGCTAATGTATTTGGTGCCGAAGCTAAATATAATGTAGCCTACATTTTATGCCTTCGTGGTGAACATGAAAAGTGCGAAGCTGAAGTGTTTAGCTTAATAAAAAAATTCTCCTCATACAGTTATTGGATAGGAAAATCGTTGATTTTATTGGCGGATAATTATGTGGCTACAACTGATTTCTTCCAAGCTAAAGTAACCTTAAAAAATGTAATTGATAACAGTAAATTTCCAGAACTGGTAAATACAGCTTCCGAAAAATTAGCCATCATAGAACAACAAGAAGCTGCTCAAAAAATAGTTGAAGAAGAACCCATACTAGATTTAAATTTAACGAATGATAAAAACCTAGAAAAATTATTTAATGAGAAAGAAGAAGTAATTGAAGAGGATTTACCTGAGTTGAATAAAATTATAGATTCTGAAATAGAAGATAAATTTAAAGATGAGTAAAGCTACTTACCTATTAAGAAAAATTTATACCTTATTTACCCTCTATAAAGAGGGGAAAGGGGAGTGTAATTGCCCATCAGTTGGTGGCTTTTTAAGTTTTTTAATGAGTCATTGCGAGGAACAGCTTATCTCGACTTCTCGGGAAAGCAATCTCCTTAAAAAGAGTTGGTTATTTTTATTTTTATCATTAATCTCATCAACCGCTTTTTCTCAAGCTAGCCGACCTATAGATTCAACTACCATAATTATTGAAAGTGGGTATGAGCCTTTTTTAACCGATGCTTTTAAAATAAAAGACAACCCAATCATTAACGATACCAATAAAATTATTCCCCAATTAAAATATAGCTTTTTGCAGAAACAAGTTCCAGTAACTTTTAATATATACCCAATAAGTCCTGCTGTGATAAAAGGTGAACCATTAGTAAAACTCTACCATGGTTTTGCAAAAGTTGGCTTTGGAACCAATGCCACACCTTTGGCAGAAATTTATTACAATGCTACCCGTTCTAAAAATTATGCTTACGGTTTTGCTGGAAAACATTTTTCTTCTACAGGAATTTCGAGCATTGATTATAGTGGATTTAGCGACAATGAATTGAGTGCTTTTGGTAAACAATATTCAAAAGAATTTACCCTTTATGGTAAATTAGGCTACATCAGAAATGTGAATCATTATTATGGTTTTTCTGACAAAAATGCAGCACTCATTAACGATGCTGATGCCGTTAGACAAGAGCTCGATAAATTTAATGTCAACTTTAAATTAACAAGAAACTTTACCGATACCACGCAATATGATTATGATTTTGACATCAGTTATCACAATATTAATGATTTATTTCAAGTATCTGAAAACCATTTTGCAGTAGCTGGTAAATTAAGCAAATATTATAAAAACGAACTCTTTGCCATAGGAACTGAAATAAATTACAACAAATTGATTAACCGCTTAAATCAAGAAAATAATTTAGTAGTGGGCTTAAATCCACACATCAGTACCATTGCCGATAAATGGGAATTTCAAGTAGGAATTGGTTTATACCTAAACTCCTACCCCGATACTAAATTTCATTTTTACCCCAAAGCCGAATTTAAGTTCAACATTGTGGAACACATTATCATTCCTTATGTGGGTATAAAAGGTGGTTTAATTAGTAA
>PFUQ01000031.1 GCA_002790175.1 Flavobacteriales bacterium CG_4_9_14_3_um_filter_32_8 | reverse complement strand
TTTAGAACCAACATTAATAAAGCAAAAATTAACCAAGAAAAAATTCAATACAATTTAGAAAGCGAACGACTTCGTTTAAGAGAAACCATTCAAACAGCATATACAGACGCACTTTCTTCCAGTAAATCTTACGATGCGGCTATAATTTCTGTTGAAGCACTCGATAAATCGTTTAACTATGATTTAGTAAAATTTCAAGAAGGTGCAATTAATTCCTTTGAATTTAATCAGACTAAAAACAACTTGCTTTCAGCACAATCACAACTCATAAGAGCTAAATATGATTTTGTTTTTAAATTAAAAGTATTAGAATTTTATTTTGGACAACCAATTTTTTCTAATTAATAATTTTGGCTCACCACCCTAAATAATAATAAATAGCATAAAGTACTAATATCCAGAAAACAATTCTACTTTTGCCGACTTATAAAATTAATATGCAATCCATAAGAAACATCGCTATTATTGCCCACGTCGATCACGGTAAAACTACCTTAGTAGACAAAATTATTGACGAGTGTAAAACACTTGATGATAGAAAAGAAAGAACAGAATTATTGTTAGATAGTAACGATTTAGAAAAGGAACGAGGGATAACCATCTTAGCCAAAAATGTTTCTGTAACTTATAAAGGAGTTAAAATTAATGTAATAGATACCCCTGGACACGCTGATTTTGGTGGAGAAGTGGAGCGAGTATTAAAAATGGCTGATGGTGTTTTGTTATTAGTAGATGCATTTGAAGGAGCAATGCCTCAAACTCGATTTGTGTTAGGAAAAGCCATTGAATTAGGATTAAAACCGATTGTTGTTGTTAATAAAGTTGATAAAGAAAATTGCACACCAGATATCGTTCAAGAAGCTATATTTGATTTAATGTTTAGTTTAGAAGCAAGTGAAGACCAATTGAATTTTGTAACCATATTTGGTTCATCCAAATTAGGATGGATGAGTACTGATTGGCAGAAGCCCACAACAGATATTACCGCTTTATTAGATGCTGTTTTAGAACAAATCCCTGAAGCACCTTACTTTGAAGGTGCACCCCAAATGCAAATTACTTCATTAGATTATTCAAAATTTGTGGGAAGAATTGCTATTGGGAGAATCTTTAGAGGAGATTTAGAACAAAATAAAGATTATTTATTGTGCAAAGTAGGAGGAGTAAGAAAAAAAGTACGAATAAAAGAATTATACGTTTTTGAAGGAATGGGTAAAGCCAAAGTTACCAAAGCAAGAAGTGGAGATATTTGCTCTATAGTAGGAATAGAAGATTTTGAAATAGGGGATACCATCACAGATATTGAAAACCCTGAAGAAATGCCTCGAATTTCTATTGATGAACCAACCATGAGTATGTTGTTTACCATCAATAATTCTCCATTTTTTGGAAAAGAAGGAAAATTTGTAACTTCTCGTCATTTAAGAGATAGATTATATAAAGAAACTGAGAAAAACCTAGCCTTAAGAGTAGAAAATACTGATACAGAAGATAAATTTACTGTGTTTGGTAGGGGAGTGCTTCATTTATCGGTTTTAATAGAAACCATGAGAAGAGAGGGGTATGAATTACAAGTGGGTAAACCTCAAGTAATTTTGAAAGAAATTGATGGTGTAAAATGTGAACCTTATGAAACATTAGTTATTGATGTTCCTGAGGAATACTCTGGGAAGGCAATAGAATTAGTAACTCAACGAAAAGGGGATTTATTAGTAATGGTTCCAAAAGTTGATTTAATCCATTTAGAATTTGACATCCCTGCTCGGGGAATTATTGGTTTAAGAAATAATATGTTAACAGCCACTGCTGGAAACGCAATTATGGCTCATCGATTTAGAGAATATGCACCTTACAAAGGTGATATTCCTGGAAGAACAAAAGGCTCTTTAATTTCCATGGACGCAGGACAATCTACAGCCTTTGCAATCAATAGATTACAGGACAGAGGTAGGTTTTTTGTCGATCCAGGAGATGTTATCTATAAAGGACAAGTTATTGGAGAACATTCGCGAGACAATGATTTAGAAGTTAATTTAGTAAAAGGTAAACAATTAACCAATATGCGAAAATCAGGTACTGATGAAGCAACTAAGATTGCTCCTAAGGTACAATTTTCACTGGAAGAAGCGATGGAATACATTCAATCATCCGAATACCTAGAAGTTACTCCATTAAGCCTAAGAATGAGAAAAATATAAAAAAACTTAAAATAAATGAAAGGTAGTTGTACTTTCCATTTTTTTATACCCAAAATCTCAGTAATTTTATTGCTTTTATTTCATTAAAATAAAATTAATTTAAAATGGAAATATTTTTAGAATCAGGAACATGGATTGCATTGTTAACCCTTACTTTTTTAGAAATTGTTCTCGGAATCGATAATATTATTTTTATTTCTATTGTTGCTGGTAAATTGCCTTCAAACAAACAAAGAAAAGCACGTTTAATAGGTTTAAGTTTAGCTTTAATTACTAGAATTTTTTTATTATTTGGTATTACTTGGCTCGTTGGACTAACAGACCCTATTATTACAGTTAAAGGATTTGCTTTGAGTTGGAAAGATATTATTTTAATTGCAGGGGGGTTATTTTTAATCGCAAAAAGTACTTCCGAAATACATCACAAAATAGAAGGAGAAGAGGAAAAAGAAAATAAAAGGATAAAAGGTGGAACTGTATTTAGTAAAGCTATTCTTCAAATAGTATTATTAGATATTATTTTTTCGTTTGATTCGATATTAACTGCTGTAGGTTTAACCCACGAGTTGATGTTGATGGTAATTGCTGTTATTATTTCTATCGTAGTAATGATGATTTTTGCTGGAGCAATCAGCAATTTTATCAATAGACATCCAACTTTGCAAATTTTAGCATTATCTTTCTTAATATTAATCGGTTTTATGTTGGGTATTGAAGCACTTCATTTTCATGTACCAAAAGGGTACATCTACTTTGCAGTTTTCTTTTCGTTAGTTGTAGAAGTAATTAATATTAGAATGAGAACAAAAGCAATAAAAAAGCTTTAATAAACAACCATTTATTGATGATGCATAAATGAATACACAAATATCCATGTGCTGAATATTAAAAGGATAATCCCAAAAAATCGATATATTTTAATCAAATGAAGCGGATTTAGAAAAGCTTTTATACGATTAGCTAAAATAACTTTTAAGAACTCTTCACTAAAAACACCCACTAATACCGAACCTAGAAAGAAAAAAAAATTATAGGAATTTGAGTATTTGGTTTCAGCAATACCTATTATACCAATCCATACAACAAACACAAATGGATTGATGAAGTTAATTAAAAACCCATGAGCGAAATAAGAAATATAATTTGTTTTAGAAACTTTAATTTTTAAGTTTGATAACTGTAATAATTTAGGCTTAAAAATAAACTTTAGACCTAAAAACAGCAATATTAAACCACTAAAAATACCAAGTAAAAATTGGTTTTGTTGATTTTTAAAAAATGGAATAGCACCGAAAGAACAAATAAGAATACATAAAAAATCAGCAAAAACAATACCTAAAGCAACAGCAACACCCGACAAAAATCCAGCATCTAGTGTACATTTTAGTAAATAAAAGAACACAGGACCTATAAAAATTACAAATCCCAACCCTAATAAATACCCATTGAAAACAGTCATGGCAACAAATTTAGTAAAAAAATACACTAAAAAAATAAGAAACTGGTAAGCCTTTCTTTAAATTATAATAAGAATAATCTATCAAAAATGAAAAATTAAAAAGCCCTAGTAAATAAATTACTAGGGCTTTTTATTGAAATTATTGCTTGTTACTTTTTGACTGTTTCAGTTACAGTAACTTCAACTTCTTTATCTTTTGAACAGGTTTTACCTTTATCCATTTTACACGCTTCTTTAGACTTACAACATTTATCACCTTTTTCACACTTCATGTCTCCTTTGTCACATTTAGCATCCATTTTTTTGCATTTTTTCATACATTCTTTAGAATAGGAGGCACATTTACTTCCACCATCATCATCATGCATATAAGAAGAACTACATTTCATGTCTCCTTTACTACAACGATTTTGACCGCCACAATTTCCGCAGCATAAATGCATGATAACAGCTACTACAAATAGCGTTGCAAGTGTGGTAATAATTGAAACAATTATTGTTTTTTTAGTTTCCATTTTTAGCTAAATTTTAAGTTAATATTAATTAAAGAGTAAATATAGATATAAAATTTTGATTATAAATACGCTATAAATTATTTTCATCGATGATTTTTGTTCATCAATCAAATCGATGATTTTTGTTCATCAATCAAAAAGTTAAACTACATTTTTAAGTATCAATTATTCTTCTAACAATTCATCTAAATCTCTGCGTATTTTTTTTGTTGGACGACCTTTTATTCCTAGTATTTTATTTTGATTATTAACTAATTGATTTTGTAGTAATTGTAATAAATCATCGGAAGCAGTAGTTTCAATGATAAATTGAGGCAGTAACTTTGTATTTACACGTGATTTTGGTAAATCTATTATTTTAAAGGTTCGCCAAATAGGAATTACTTTAACACTAATTTCATTTCCAATTACTACAACTTTACTAGGTTTGGCAAATTCACCGTTTAGTTTTACTTTTTCAGCATTACAAGCTTTTGAAGCTAGTGACCTTGTTTTATACAAACGTAAAGCCCATATTAGTTTATCTAAACGCATCAGAAAACAGAAAACTTTAATTTTTAAAGTTCTTTTTTTACACTTTTAACAGCTTTTTTAAATTCCTTGCCAACATATTTAACAGGTTTCGATTTTGTTGTTTTATTGGTAGATGTTGATTTAGAGGTAGGTTTTGTTTTAGGCGAAGTTGCTGTTTTTGATTTTACTTGAGTTTTGTTAGCAGATTTTTTTGGTGCTTTGTTTTGAGCAAACGCCACCGTTGAAGTTGCTAAACACATCGCTAATAATAAAGGTAGGAAAAGGAACGTTGACTTGGTTTTTAATTTCATTTTTATAGATTTAGTTGATGTTGAAAGATAAAGATACACAATAATTGCAAGAAAAAGAGGATAGCGATAATGCACTTATAATAATTGTTTGTTTTGATTTAATCTATTTAACATAATATTAATTATAAGACAAAACGATATTGTTTTTTAGTGGTAAGTTTTTAGTTCGTTTTTTCTTATAATTCTTATTATGTCTGCACTTCGTTTCGTCAGTCAGCTGACTGATAAATAGAACGCACTATCCAACGCTTCTTAAAATCCTCGTATTCAATATAATTCTCCACAAATATAAAAATATTGAATTCTAAAGCGATTAGCTTTAATTGGTATATCATTTTATTCGAGTCTTTTTTATTTTAAATTTCGGTTCTCATGAATCGCTCCGCTTATTTGTCTTATAATTAGACATTATGTGTAAATAGCCGCATCCCGATTATAGTTTTGTAAGTTTTGCTTGAAGCAAAACACAAAAACTTATTTCG
>PFUQ01000180.1 GCA_002790175.1 Flavobacteriales bacterium CG_4_9_14_3_um_filter_32_8 | reverse complement strand
CACTTGCGGATTTAAGGTATTTCAAAAATATATTTTAAAATTATCACTTTTTAAATTTTTCTCCAAATAATTGATATTTTTACATTGTGCGTGCATTTAAGAAAATTAAATCTATGCATAATGGGGTTAATTTATTATGGAAACCCCATCAATTAAGAATCTTCTTTAAAAACAAACATTAATATTCATAAAAATATCCGAATTTTATAAGTTCGCACAACAAGTTATTAATGACTTTAGCGTTTTAATGATACATGAGTAATAACTACCAAATATTAATTACCAAGCTCGATGCTTTTATACGTAAGTACTATAAAAATAGGCTTTTAAAGGGTGGAATTTATACAGTTGGATTGCTGGTTGTTTCGTTTATAGTTTTTACTTCTTTAGAGTATTTTGGTCAATTTAACATTACTGGCAGAACAATTTTATTCTATTCCTTTATTGCAATTACCACCTATCTTCTAGTCAATTATATAATTATTCCTATTGCGAAGTTGTACAAATTTGGTAAAGTAATTAACCACCACCAAGCAGCACAAATAATAGGCAACCATTTTGATGAAGTAAAAGATAAGTTGATTAATGTTTTACAATTAGAACATTTAGCCGAAACCAATAGTAATAATTTGTTGTTGGCAAGTATCGACCAAAAATCAATGGAATTAAAACCAATTCCATTTTCAAATGCAGTTAATTTAACAGAAAATAAAAAACACCTTAAATATTTACTTATTCCTCTTTTGTTGTTTATAGGAATAGCTATGGTAGCACCAAAAATTTTTACTATTGGAACGGAAAGATTGGTGAATCACAATATTTACATTGCACCTATTGCCCCATTTAAAATGGAAATCACCAACAAAAAGTTGCAAGTTTTAAAAAATAAAGATTTTAATTTAGAGGTATCAATTTCCGGAAATCAGTTACCCGATAAAATCTATTTAGAGCAGAATGGCAATAAATTTCCATTAAGCAAAACCAACAAAAGAACCTATTCTTATGATTTTAAGAATGTTCAAGAAAACAAGGAATTTAAACTATATGCTTCAGGATTTTATTCAGAAGCATACGAACTATCTGTTATTCCAAATCCACTTTTAATAGGATTTACGGTTAATGTTAAGTACCCAAAATACCTATCCAAAAAAGAGGAAATTTTATCGAATACAGGAGACTTAGTCTTGCCAGAAGGTACTCAGCTAAAATGGAATATTCAAACGGAAGATGCAGATCATTTGAATTTAATTTTTGGTGATAGTTTATATAAACTTAAACCTACCAACCATAATGTTTCTTTTTCTAAAAAAGCGGTTAAAAATGAAGGTTATGCTTTTATTCCATCCAATAAATTTGTTTTAAATGGTGACACGGTAGTGTATTCTTTGCAAGTTATTCCTGATAAATTTCCATCGATACAAGCTGATGAAAAAAGAGATTCAATGAATGACAATAGAATATATTTTAGGGGAGAAATAGCTGATGATTATGGTTTTTCTGCTTTACAATTTAATTATAAAATTACAACTGTAATTGATTCTTTGGTAGGTAGAAACGCATTACAATCAGTGAAAATTCCCTTTAACTCTTCACTAACACTCGACGAATTTTTTCATTTCTGGAATTTAGAAGAGCTAAACATCCTCCCTGGAGACGAAATTGAGTATTATTTTGAGGTTTGGGATAATGATGGTGTAAATGGACATAAACTGGCCAAAACAAGCTTAAAAGTATTTAAATCAAAAACCATTAAAGAGCGAAATATTGACGCATCTAATTCAAACAAAGACATTAAGAAAAATTTAAGCGAAAGCATTAGTGAAGCCAAGCAAATACAAAAAGATTTAGAAGATTTAAAAAAGAAATTAGGAGAGAAAAAAGAATTAGGATGGGAAGAAAAACAAAAAATGAAAGAATTGCTAGATAAACAAAAAGAACTAGAGAAAAAGGTAAATGAAATTCAAAAAGAAAATCAACAAAATAATAACCAACAAAACGAATACAAACAATTTAATGAAGAGTTATTAAAAAAACAAGAACAACTTCAAAAATTATTTGATGAATTGATGACTGATGAAATGAAAGAAATGATGCAAAAACTACAAGAAATGATGGAAAAATTGGATAAAAATAGTTTGCAAAACGAATTAGAAAAAATGGATATGTCAAATAAAGATTTAGAAAAAGAATTAGACAGATCCTTAGAATTATTTAAACAAATGGAGTTTGAACAAAAGTTAGATGAAGTTAAAAATAAACTTGAGGAATTAGTGAAAAAACAAAATGAGTTAGCTGAAGATACCAAAAATAAAAAAGAAGATAACGATAAACTTAAGGACAAGCAGGAAGAATTAAATAAGGAATTTGAAGATGTTAAAAAAGAACTTGATGAATTACAAATAATGGACAAAGAGTTAGAAAAACCTAACGGAATGCAAGACACCAAAAAGGAACAAGAAGAAATTTCTAATGAAATGAAAAGCAGTTCTGAACAACTACAAGAAAAGAAAAATAAAAAAGCTGCTGAATCTCAAAAAAGTGCTTCACAAAAAATGGAAGAAATGGCAAAAAAGATGCAAGCCATGCAACAAGAAACCGAACAATCTGCTGAAGATATGGATGCCTTAAGACAACTATTAGACAATCTTTTACACTTATCTTTTGAACAAGAAGACTTAATGGGGCACTATAAAATGTTGAACAGAAATAGTCCTGAATATATTAAGGCAACTCAGCATCAAAAAAAATTAAAAGATGATGCCAAAATGATTGAAGATTCTCTTTTCGCTTTAAGTAAAAGAATTGTTCAACTCGAATCAATTGTAAATAAAGAAATTAGTGCTATTAACAATAATATGGAAAAAACTATTAATTATATGGCAGATAGAGAAATACAAATGGCTGGTGCTCGACAGCAATATGTGATGACATCAATCAATAATTTAGCTCTATTGTTTGATGAAGCATTACAACAAATGCAAAAACAAGCCCAGCAAAAACCAGGAGAAGGAAGTTGCAACAAACCAGGAGGAAATGGACAGCCAAAACCAGGATTTGGTGCAGTTAAAAAAATGCAGGAAAAACTCCAAAAACAAATGGAGGAAATGAAAAAAGCAATGGAAAAAGGAAATAAACCTGGAGGAAAAAAGCCAGGTGAGAAAGAAGGAGAAGGAATGGGCGTTGGTGGAATGAGTAAATCTTTGGCTCAGATGGCCGCACAACAAGCTAAAATTAGAGAGGAATTAAATAAATTAAAAGATGGAAAAAATGGACAAGGAATTAATGGATTATCAAAATTAATGGAACAAAATGAAACCGATATCGTAAATAAACGTATTACTCAACAGACTTTAAATAGACAACAAGAAATATTAACAAGGTTGTTAGAGTCTGAAAAGGCTGAAAGAGAAAGAGAATGGGATGATAAAAGAGAGTCGAAAGAAGGAAAAACTAAAGTTATAAATAACCCAGAACTCTTTTTTGAATATAATAAAGAGAAGGAACAAGAGGTAGATTTAATTAAAACAACACCTCCAAATTTAAATAATTTTTATAAGAAAAAAGTAACCCAATATTTTCAAAACATTAACCAATGATTCAAAATAGTATAATTCAAAATATCGAATTGTCTTCACAACCTGAAAGCCTAATTCAAATTGAAAATTACGTAGATGAGGTTTGTGAGTATTATGACATCAACGAAGATAATTACGGCAATATATTAATTGCACTAACCGAAGCGGTTAATAATGCAATTACGCACGGCAACCACTTAAACCCTAATAAAAAAGTTTCTTTAAAAATGCACACCACCGAAAGTGATGTTTTTTTTACCATTAAAGATGAAGGAGATGGGTTTGATTTTAATAATGTTGCTGACCCAACTTTACCTCAAAATCTTCAAAAATTAAACGGAAGAGGTATTTTTTTAATTAAAAGTTTGGCTGACGAGGTTATTTTTGAAGAGAATGGTTCAATTGTAAGGTTAAAGTTCTGTATATCACCTAATTAATGATTGAGAATACTATTTTTTCATTTTTTTCACAAGACATTTCTTTTTCTTTAGATAATCAGAAAAGTATAGAAAATTGGATTTTGTTGAGTATTTCAACAGAAGATAAATCAGTTGGAGAAATTACTTATATTTTTTGTTCCGATGATTATCTTTATCAAATTAATTTAGAGTGCCTTAAGCATGATACTTATACTGATGTAATTACTTTTAATTATTGTGTAGATGATATTATTTTTGGTGATATTTTTATCAGCATTGATAGAATTAAAGAAAATGCAATTACATTTAATACTAATTTTAACAACGAACTACATCGTGTTATGATTCATGGTATTCTTCATTTAATTGGTTATAATGATAAATCAGAGAAGGAGAAACGTATGATGCGTTCAAAGGAAGATTTTTATTTATCTTTGCTTGATATTTAACAATTGTTTCACGTGAAACATTATGAGCAAAAAACCATCTATATCTCATCAAGAGCGTTATGATAACGACATAGAATATCGTGAAAAAATTAAGACTTATTATCGAGAGAAATATCGAAAAGACAAAGCTTATAAAGAAAAAACGCTTGCCGTAGCAAAAAAAGATACCATGAAGACGAAGCGTGTAGAATGAAAACTATTGAAAGAGCAAATGCTAGATATAGGAATAAATGGAAATAAATAAACACTATGATATTATTGTTGTTGGAGCAGGTCATGCTGGTTGTGAAGCTGCTGCTGCTGCTGCTAATTTAGGAGCTAAAACATTGTTAATTACGATGAACATGGATGCTATTGCTCAAATGTCATGTAATCCTGCAATGGGCGGCGTTGCTAAAGGTCAAATTGTTAGAGAAATCGATGCTTTAGGTGGTTATTCAGGTATTGTGAGTGACAAAAGTGCTATTCAATTTAAAATGCTAAATAGATCAAAAGGTCCTGCGATGTGGAGTCCAAGAACGCAAAACGACAGAATGTTATTTTCTAAAGAATGGCGTTTAATGTTAGAGCAAACCAAAAATTTAGACTTTTGGCAGGATATGGTTGTTGAATTAATAATAGAAAATAATCACTGTGTTGGAGTTAAAACACAAATTGGTGTTGAATTTAAATCTAAAGCTGTTATTTTAACAAATGGGACATTTTTAAATGGAATTATTCATATAGGAGAAAAACATTTTGGTGGTGGTAGAGCCGGGGCAAGACCATCTACTGGAATAACTGAACAATTGGTTTCTATTGGGTTTGAAGTTGGGAGAATGAAAACAGGTACACCACCCAGAGTAGATGGAAGAACCCTTGATTATTCTAAAATGGAGGAACAACCAGGAGACGAAAATCCTAGTTGTTTTTCTTTTATTAATCAAAAGAAACTTACCAAACAAAAAAGTTGTTATATCACTTATACCAACCCAAAAGTACATGATGTTTTACATACTGGTTTTGAAAAGTCACCTATGTTTTCTGGAAGAATTCAAGGGTTAGGACCTCGTTATTGCCCTTCCATTGAAGATAAAATTGTACGTTTTTCTGAACGTGAAAGGCATCAATTATTTATTGAACCAGAGGGTTGGAATACGGTAGAAATTTATTTAAATGGATTTTCTACTTCTTTACCTGAAGACGTTCAACAACATGCAATGAATTTAATTCCAGGACTCGAAAATGCAAAAATGTTTCGACCAGGTTATGCTATTGAATACGATTTTTTTCAGCCTACTCAACTAAGCAATACTTTAGAAACAAAGTTAGTATCAAATTTATATTTTGCTGGTCAAATAAATGGCACAACTGGTTATGAAGAAGCAGCAGGTCAAGGTTTAATGGCTGGCATTAATGCTTATCTAAAAATTAATAATAAAGAATCTTTGGTATTAAAACGTGATCAAGCATATATTGGAGTATTGATTGATGATTTAGTTACAAAAGGAACATCTGAACCTTATCGAATGTTTACCTCACGAGCAGAATATAGGATACTTTTAAGACAAGATAATGCTGATATTAGATTGACTGCTCTATCTTATCAGTTAGGTTTGGCTGATGAAAACAGAATAAAAAAGGTAGAACAAAAGTTGGAAACCATTAATAATATTATTAAAACATTAGATAAAACTAGTATTGAACCTGATGAAGTAAATTCTTATTTAGAACTAAAAAAATCATCGATTCTTAGTCAAAAGGTTAAAGCATCTTCGATTGTAATTAGACCAAATATTACTATTAATGAACTAAAAGAATACAATGAAAAGTTAAGTAAAAGTTTTTCTTTATATTCTGAAGAGGATTTAGAAAGTGCTGAGATTTTAATGAAATATGGTGGCTACATTAAAAGGGAAAGGGATGTTGCTGAAAAAATAATGCGTCTTGAAAATATACCGATATACAAAGATATTGATTATAAAAAATTATCTTCTTTATCAAATGAAGCTGTTGACAAACTAACTAAAATTAAACCATCAACAATTGGGCAAGCGTCTCGAATAAGTGGAATATCTCCTTCTGATGTTTCTGTGCTGATGGTTTATATGGGTAGATAAAATTTTGTTTCACGTGAAACATTTTTAATTTTATTTCTATAAAATAATAACCCAAAAATAGAATTTATTATTTTCGAAAAAAATTAGCCGATTTTATGCGTTTTAACGAACCAAGCGTGGGTTATAGTAGTAGAATATTAAAAAATGGAGATGTTACATTAAAACTAATGTTTTTTAATTCTCTTAAAATCAATTAGTTATATGTTTTTCTTAAATTATTGGGCTTTAGGAACGACTCATTAACAACCAATTAGTACCCGATTGTGAAGAATTGGTTGTAGAAGCGGAGGAAACCTCAACCCTCGAACAAACAACTTTGTTGATTTATCCTAATCCAAATAACGGTATTTTTAATGTAGAAGTTGATGATGAACAAGCAGAAATAGAAGTATTTAGTATAACTAGGCAATTGGTTGAACGATTGTTTCTTAAAAATAGCATAGGAACTATAAATATTACACCACAACCAAAATGTTTATACTTAATTATAATAGTAACTAGCATCGAAATAATAATTTGCCAACATGTTATCATTCAGTAGCTAAAAAGTTATTGTTTTAATGAGTGCTTCCAACTCTCTTAAATATTCTCTTTTATCAAATTTTGGGGCAAAAACATAACCGTCTAAACAAATAACTCTGTTGCGTTGTTCATCAATTAGTGTATAATTAATATAAGGTCCTCCCATAAAATCACCTTGCATATACCATAAACCACGCAATTCGTTGGCATAAATTCCATTAAAATTAATTTCTTTTTGGGCAGGCACATATTCTACATACGATGCCATATAGGATTTCTCAACCCCTCCTTTTACATATTTTTTGGTAAACTCATTTCTTTTAGCAACTAAGTTAGCTATTTCAAATGTGCTATCACTAACATAAGGATAGGTGTAAATAATAATTCCTTGGCTTACTGGATGTTCTCCTACGCTCATCTCTTTTCGTAGCCAAATAAAGTCTTCTGTTTTTTTGGCAACAAAATAGAGGTCATCAATATGAAGAGAAAGTTGATACTTTTTGGTTAGTAATTGGGCATTTTTACTGGCTGCGTTGGGTTGATATTTTTTATACAACCTTTCCAATTCTTTATCATTAAAATAAGCTAAAAGTGCCTCTGCGTTTTTAGAAATGGTTTCAGCAGCAACAGTGTCAGAAGGAGCTGTTATGGCAACCACTAACTGAGACGAAGCCCAAACATCTTTTGTTACTGTCAATTTTATTTTACTTTGAGGCTCAATGTTAACCATAATTATATTTCGTGTGCTTTGAAACATTCTTGCAAAAGAGTGATGTGGTACTTGAATAATATCAAACAATGCTTCACGTTGAGGAAGTCCTACTTGTTCTTGAGCAAAAATGGATTGAATAGCGGCACCCGTTTTATTGTTATAATAAGAAGAATCTACAACAACCAATAATTCTCCTGATTTTCCAGTACAACTAGGCAATACTCTTTCGTTCATTTCCTCGCATGAAATCAATAAAAAAGAAACTGTTAATAGAAATAGAAGCCGATGAATAAAATTCATGAATTATTAGATTTAGCCGATGGGTTTAATTCTAATCTTTGTTCCCAATTTTAATTTTTGAGTGTTAATGGCTTTATTTAATTCTTTTATTTGATCTACACTCACGCCATCATATAGGTTGGCTATTTTCCATAGGGTTTCTCCCGATTTAATGGTATGATATTGATATTTTCCACTAATAATCGGAGCAACCTTTTCTGCATCGACATCAGCCTTTTTCTTGTTTTGTACGGCATAACTAGGTTTTGCGTAAATATAAAGTTTCTGCCCTACGTTTAATCGGTCACTTTTTAGGTTATTCCAATCTTTTATCTGACTAACTCTACAATGATAAAGACTTGCTATTTTGCCCAAACCATCTCCTTTTTTTACACCATAAACAACGGCATCACCTCTACTAGAAGATGTAGAATTATTTTCTTCAACAGTAACAACTGCAGCACTATCTCTTCTATCTTGTTCGGTTTTTAGTGTGTATATTTTTTTTTCGTTGGTAACAAAAACACCCACTTTTTCTATGGGCAAACACAGTGTGTTAGCTCTTCCAGTATTAGGAATAAAATTTTGCTTATAAGTTGGGTTCAAATATTCTAAATATTCCAATGGAATATCAAGAGATTCTGAAATTTGAGCAAAGGTAATGTAATTTGATACAGTTATGGTATCCACTTTAAAACAAGAAATTTCAGGTTTTATTGGGTAGATATTATGCTCGGCAGCATAATTCATAATATAATTTACAGCAATAAATGCAGGGACATAACCTCTTGTTTCTACGGGTAAGAAATTCCTAATTTCCCAATAGCTAGTTTTTCCATTAGCACGTCGAATGGCTTTATTTACATTTCCAGGTCCACAGTTGTATGCTGCCAAAACTAAATCCCAATCGTGATACATTTCATATAAAGATTTTAAATATCGACACGCAGCATCAGTAGATTTATAAACATCACTTCTTTCGTCATAATATGATGTAACTTCTAATCCAAACATTTTTCCTGTTGGATACATAAATTGCCACAATCCCGATGCTCCAACCCTAGATTTTGCTTTAGGATTTAAAGCGGATTCTATAATGGGCAAGTATTTTAATTCTAGCGGCAAGTTATATTTATCCAATGTTTCTTCAAATATTGGAAAATAGGCTGGGGCTAACCCAAGCATTCTTCCTGTAATTTTTTTTCTTCTTTTGGCATAAAGACTCACATAATCTCTTACTTGTGAATTGTAAACAATACTAAAAGGAGAGTTGGCATTTAATTTTTTAAACCGATGAACATAAGTAAGGCTATCAAAAACAGGAATAGAATCTTTTGAATAATGATATTTGTTAAGGTGTTTTACGTTGTCATTAAATCCTAAACTTTCAAAATATTTAGAAGCCATCATACTATCTATTGCTGCTAAAACAGGATCGTCATTTACCATGTTTATTGATAAATTGTTAATGGATTTATTATTTTGAGCAATAGCATTAATCGTAATTGCAAAAAACAGTATAATCAAATATTTCAACTTCATAATTTATTAAACATTAGTTAATAACAAATTGTTATTGATTAATATAGTTAGAGGAAGTTACCCCCTTCGTCGCCTGTATTTTAAAAAAATACAATTGAAGACGCCATAAAGATAATAAAATTGCTGATATTCCGACTCTTAATCGTTGGAATGATGAAAAAAAATTGGAAATCTTATTATGGAGAAAAGAATTCTTTACACAAAAAATATGGATTGGTTGAAATCTAGTTCAACTTTTCAGTTTCTTTGTCTTCTTTTTTAGGCTCCTCAGCACCTTCTTTCATTCCCTTTTTAAACTCATTAACTCCTGAGCCTAATCCTCTCATTAATTGAGGTATCTTTTTTCCTCCAAATAACAATAAAGCTAGTGCTACAATCAAAGCTATTTGCCAAGGTCCAATCATTCCTAATAATATTGTGTTCATAGTTTTTAATTTTAAATCGCCTTAAAAAGCTGATTATGTTGTTTACAAAGGTAGGAAAGATTTCAATTATACGGTTGCTGAATTATTCATTTGATTATTTACATGTTCATTTTTATTAATTTTTCTAATAAAAAAGAAAATCAACGCAGAAATAATAAAGCTTGCAATGTAAAAAACTAAACTGTATTCGTTATCTTTAAAGATAGAAATATCTGCTTCATTAATGCTTTCAGGATAAAAATAACTAGCAATAACCACACTTCCATTATTAATAAAATGACCAAAAATAGGTACCCATAATGATTTCGACCATAAAAAGATGTAGCCAAATAATAAGCCCAATAATAGTCTTGGAAAAAATCCAAAAAACTGTAGGTGTAAAGCACTAAATAGGATTGCGGTTATCCATATTCCGAGGTGAGCATTTTTTGTCCAGTTGATGAATATTTTTTGAAAAACTCCTCTAAACAATAATTCTTCTCCAATTGCAGGAACTACAGCAACAATAATTAAAATGTAAAACAAACTGCCAATACCATTAAAAGTTAAAAATGTTTTTGTTAATTCTTCCGCTTGGCTTTCACTTGCTCTCATCCATTGTTCAACTCCATTCAAAAAATCTGGCAAAATCATATTCGCATTCAGCTCAATAATCCACGAAATAAAAGGTGTTGAAAGAATCATTAAAAGGAGTATTAACAAAAAATTGAAAGGTTTATTCAATCTATTTAAACTCAATACCTCTGTTGTTTTTTTGTTAGAAATTAACCCATAAACAAGTGGTGGAACTAAAAACAAACCTATTGCACTAAAAAGTTGAAATAACTTCATACCCTCTATTACCTTTGGGTCTCCATAATTATTAATTCCTGATAAATCAAAACCATAAAAAAATACCGTTAGCAAACCTCCTATTACTGAAAACAGAATGACAGATATTAAACATAAACTCAAGATTAATATCAATTGTAAAAAGGGTTTGTTTTCTAAATCTATTCGCAAAGCCATATTTATAAGTTAATTTTGTGTTTCAAATGGTAAAGATAGCAAATATAGAATTAGGTGAATTTCCATTGTTACTTGCTCCAATGGAGGACGTGAGTGACCCTCCCTTCCGTGCTTTGTGTAAAGAAAATGGTGCTGATTTAATGTTTACTGAATTTATTTCCTCAGAAGGTTTGATTAGAGATGCCATTAAAAGTGTTCAGAAGTTAGACATTTTTGAGTTGGAACGTCCTATTGGTATTCAGATATTTGGCAACGATATTGAATCGATGAAACTAGCTACCGAAATGACATCATCAGCTCTTCCTGATATCATTGATATTAATTATGGTTGTCCGGTAAAAAAAGTAGCTTGTAAAGGTTCTGGAGCAGGAATATTGCAAGATATTCCTAAAATGGTAGCGATGACAGCAGCTATTGTAAAATCTACCAACATACCAATTACTGTAAAAACACGATTGGGTTGGGATGAAAATTCTAAATACATTGTGGAAGTGGCAGAGCGTTTGCAAGATGTCGGCATTAAAGCCATTTCTATACATGGTAGGACTCGAAAGCAAATGTACAAAGGAAGTGCGGATTGGACTTTAATTGGTGAGGTGAAAAATAATCCTAGAATGCACATTCCTGTTTTTGGAAATGGAGACATCGATACGCCAGAAAAAGCAGTTGAAGTTAGAAATAAATATGGTGTTGATGGGGTAATGATTGGAAGAGCAAGTATTGGCTATCCATGGATTTTTAATGAAATTAAACATTTTATGAATACTGGCGAACACCTAGCTAAACCCTCCATGCTACACCGAATAAATGCAGTTCGTAAGCATTTAGAAATGTCGGTAAAATGGAAGGGGGAAACATTGGGGGTTTTAGAGATGCGCAGACATTATGGTAATTATTTTAAAAGCATCCCCAACTTTAAAGAACATCGTGTGAAGTTAGTTACATTAGATGACTTTGCTGGGGTTTATGAAGCTTTAGATGAAATACAAAAAGCGTTTGTTGAATAACAAGTATTTAGTATTACAAATGCCTTTTCGTTAATATCCGAACTGGATACCAGGAAGCAATTAATCCAATAATAATTACAATGATAGAAACATTAACAAAATCCATAACGTGAATTTCGACAGGATAAAAATCAACCACACCACCATCCAATCTTAGCAAACCAAATTGAAGTTGTAACCAACAGATAAAAGCACCGATTGCCATACCAGAAATAGCTCCCAGCAAGTTTATCAACATACCTTCGGCAAAGAAAATTTTTCGGATTACACGATCATTCGCTCCCAAAGTTTTTAGTATCCAAACATCTTTTTTCTTATCAATAATTAACATGGTTAGTGAGCCAATAATGTTAAAAGAAGCAATTACTAATATAAAGGAAAGTATTAAAAAAGTAATCCATTTTTCTGTTTTGTTGGTTTTATAAATAAGTTCGTTCATTTCGTAACGACTTTCTACTTTGTATTTATTACCAAGTGCTTTTTGTAATTTGTTTTTAACCAGCTTCCAATCGCTTCCTTTTTTTAAACCTAACTCTACTGAACTAATTTTATTTTCATGTTTTAATAATTGTTGAACAAAAGCTAAATTTGCCAACACATATTTGGTGTCAAAATCTGGGTTTACCGAAAAAATCCCAGAAGCATAAGCAATTTTTTTATTGAATTCAGCATCTGGGGTAAGCCCTTTACTTGTGCCTCGTTTAGGAACTATTACACTAACTGGATGAGTACTTTCTGAAATAAAAAGAGCTAATTTATCTGCGATTCCCCAACCAAACACAAGGTTATTGTTATTTTCTGTTTGATGATTAATTGTTCCTTCTATTAATAAAGAATCCATTCCGCTCATTTTATAAAAACCACTTTCAACGCCTTTTATAGTAGCAATTGTTTGTTTGTCTTCATATTTTATTAATGCAACTTCTTCTAAAGATGAATTTATAAATTTTATTTCAGGAATGGCTAAAACCTTATCTCTTGGAAAATCATTTACTTCAAAAGTTTTTCCTTCAGCCAAAGTAATTTTTAAATCAGGGTCAAAAGAAGCATACAACTCCTCCACCAAAGTTTCTAATCCATTAAAAGCAGATAAAACAATAATTAATGCCATTGTTCCAACGCCAATTCCTGTAACAGAAATCCATGAAATAATATGAATTACGTTATGAGATTTTTTAGAAATTAAGTAACGCCTTGCTATGTAAAATGGAAAATTCAATAATTGATTATTATTTAGTGATTAATAAGTGTTTTTTAATAGTAACAATTCATCAGAAAATAATCATTTTTTAAGCAACTCGTCAATTTCTTCTGCATAATCTAAAGAGTCGTCAATATAAAAAGCCAATTCTGGAGTAATTCTTAACTGATTTTTTATTCTATTTCCTAATTCTCCTCTCACCATTTTAGAATGAGCGGTTATTAAATCAACACACTCCTTTGGTTCCATTTTTCCAAATACACTTAAATAAACCTTAGCAAAACTAAAATCGGGAGATACTCGAACTACTGTAACCGTAACCATGGTATTAGGAAACCAGTTGGCAGAATTTAACTGAAAAATAGTACTAATTTCTTTTTGTAACAATCGTGTTACTTTGTTTTGTCTTATCGTACTCATAAAACAAAAGTATTAAATATTTAATTGTAAAAAGTTGGAGGGTTAAAGTAAGTTACAATTGTATCCTAATAAATATTAACTTGATTTATGAATTCTGTTTATTTTATGGCAACTTTTTGTGAGTCATAAAAATATAGTGTACTTTAGTTTTTTAATTTTAAAACTAACTATTATGAAAAAAAAATTACTTTCTTTTTTAATGCTTACAAGTGTTGGGATATTCAGCACGCAAGCACAAATTACTATTTAAGACACAGATGTTGTCGGAGCTGGAAGTGTTGTTGAACAAGCATATGACACCATTTCTGGAGCAATAACTATTGGATCGGGAGGAGCTAGTCAAATCTGGAACTTTTCTACCCTTAACCAAGATGGATTGGATACTTCTTTCTTTCAAAATCCAACCCCACTTCCTGGTAGTGCCAATTATCCTCTTGCAAATATTGGAATGTCTGATACCAAACAAGATAGTGCTTGGACTTTTTTAACTAAAAATTCTGCAGGTTTATTTGTTGTTGGTATGTCTCAATATCAAAACGGACAATTAATTAATATTCCTATTTATTCTACCGTTATTACTTTCCCTTCAACAATGGGCACCAATTTTAATGGGGTTTGGAATGGAAAATTAGTTGCTTTTCCAATTGGTCAAGACTTAGATGGTCCTGGACCACAAGGAGTGATTGATTCCTTAAAAGTTACTCGTGCAGTAGATTTAACTAGTAATATTGATGGTTGGGGGAATGTTACAACTCCTTTTGGAACATTTCCATCATTAAGACAAATTATTTACGAAGAAGATATTGATACCACTTGGCAATTAGAAGCTGGGGTTTGGTCAATTATTAGTCCAACTACAGTTGCAGTTCTTACTGGATTAGGATTTCCTGTTGCTGATATTGCTTATGATACCATAAGAACTGCAAGATGGTGGACCAACGATCCATCTTCAAAATTTCCTTTAGTAGAAATGGATTATGAAGCTAATGGAAATGTTAACAATATTGATTGGCAAAAATCAACCCCTACTGTTGGTGTTCAAGAACAAGTTAAAACTGTTTCTGGAGTTGCTGCTTACCCAAGTCCTGCAAATCATGAAATTACTTTTGAAACCAGTTTATCAAACAACAATAGAATTGATGTTTTAGATGTTTCAGGAAAATTAATTGCAACATCTATTTTTAACACTAAAAAATTAACACTTTCAGTTGCTGATTTTGCTGATGGAATTTATTTCTATCACATATTTGATGTAAATGGAAAAATACTTCATAGCAGTAAGTTTATTGTTGCAAAATAGTTTATTAAATTTTATGTTTTATAAAAAAACCGAAGAATATTGTTCTTCGGTTTTTTATTTTTCCAACTACTATTTTTCTCATTCAATATAACTTAACTTCATCATATTCGATTGTCCTTTTTCTGAAATAGGCATACTGGCAATGTTAACAATAATATCGTTCTTTTTAACCCATTTTTCTTTTTTAAGCCTGTTTTTAATGTCGTTAATGGTATCATCAGTACTTACAAACTTATCATAATAAAAAACCTTAACTCCCCAAACCAAACTTAACATACTTAAAATAGCTTTGTTTCCAGTAAAAACAAAAATAGAAGCTTTTGGTCTAAAACTAGCAACTTTAAAACCAGTATATCCCGAAAATGTCATCGTTACAACTCCTTTGGCCCCAACCCTTTTTGCTAAGCTGCATGAATTATAACAAACATTATCTGTAATAAATCGATTGATATGTGCAACCTCGGGTGCATATTCAAAATAATATAACGATTCATCATTTTCTACATCATTAATAATGCTCGTCATTGCTTTTATTACTTCAACTGGATATTTACCTACTGAAGTTTCGCCACTTAACATCACAGCATCAGCTCCATCTAAAACAGCGTTGGCAACATCATTTACCTCAGCTCGTGTAGGAGTGGCATTCTCAATCATACTCTCCATCATTTGTGTTGCTATTATGACTGGTTTGGCGGCTTTCATGCTTTTTTTAACAATCATTTTTTGAATTAAAGGCACTTGGTGAAAAGGGATTTCAACGCCTAAATCTCCTCTTGCAACCATAACGGCATCGGTAGCTTTAATAATTTCATCAATAGCGGCAATTGCTTCTGGTTTTTCAATTTTCGCAACAACCTTGGCTGGACTTTTTGCTTTCGTAATTAATTTTTTTAATTCTAATATATCATTAGCACTTCTAACAAAAGAAAGTCCAATCCAAGAAACCTTCATTTTTAAGGCAAATTGTAAATCCTTTAAATCTTTTTCCGTTAAACAAGGAAGAGAAATTTTTGTGTTGGGTAAGTTTACTCCCTTGTTAGAAGATAATACTCCTCCATACTTAACAATTGCAACAACTTTATCTTTTCTATTCGTACTTTTTATGGTAAAGTTTAGCTTGCCATCGTCTAACAAAATGGTTTCGCCAGGAGAAACGTCTTTTGGAAAATTTTGATAACTGATGTAAACTTTTTTTTCATCACCAACACAAGGCGTTGAAGTAAAAGTTATTTCTTGTCCAACAACGACATTAATGGATTTATTTTTAATTTCTCCGACCCTTATTTTAGGTCCTTGTAAATCTGCTAAAATTGCTGTAAAAAGGTGTTCTTCTGTATTTATTTCATTAATATAATTAATTACCTTTTTATGGTCTTCATAAGAGCCATGTGAAAAATTAACACGACAGACATTTACCCCTGTTTTTATTATTTTTTTTAGCATTTCTTTGGTGGAAGTAGCTGGTCCAAGGGTTGCAACTATTTTTGTTTTTCGATAGTCCATTATATAATTAAATTTTGTTTTGATTTTAATTCATTGGGATTGATTGTAAAAGAGGTTAATACCAATGATAATGAATTGATATTTATTAAAAGCTTTTTTAAATTTTGTTCCGATAAATTCCCTTTAATCATTAAAAAAAAGTCAACTTTTTTTTGTTCAGGAATCAAGTAAGCATGATTGCCACGATTAGCAATTAGATAATAGTCTAAATAATATTCTTCATCACCATATTCATAAAAAGAATAACTATTGATTTCATTTTTTTTGTTCCGATTATTCGTGATTATTTCTAGGTCATTTGCTCTTGTTAAATCAAAATTTAGCAGCTTATTAAGCTCCCAGCATAATCGATAATCTTTTGCGTGGCAACTAATACCAATTAATAAAAAATCATACTCTTCATCGAGGCTTAATAAAAGTTTTGCCATTTAACTAAAACAAAAAGCAAAGATACGAAGAACGATATGAAAGTAAAGTTTAAACCAATATTAATTATATTTCTACGAGCAACTAGTTTTTTGGTTGTTGTATTATTTTTTACGATTTTTTATTCAAAAAAACTGATAATAATCATTGCTTCCTAATTTTCAAGTTCTACATTTGTATTTCTTTTTATATCTGAAAACAAAAAACAATGAGCAAAGGAATTTTTAGTGGTTCGATTGGCAGAAAGTTTGTTATGTCACTCTCTGGTTTATTCTTAATAACTTTTATCGTTATTCATTTATTAATTAATGCTTTTAGTTTGGGCTTATGTTGGGATGGTAGAGCATTATTTAATGCAGGATCACATTTTATGGCGACCAACCCATTCATACAAATAATGCAGTATGTATTAGCATTGGGTTTTATTATCCATATCATTATGGGTATTCGATTAACTATTCAAAACAATGCTGCTCGTTCTGTAAAATATACCCATAATAATCCTGGTGCAAATTCATCTTTTTCCTCAAGAAGTATGATTATTACAGGCATACTTATTTTGTTATTTCTTGTGCTCCACATTAAAGATTTTTTTATAGAAATTAAATTTAATGAATTGGGTGGTTTACCTAGTGATTATGATTTGTTATTGGCGGTGTTTTCACAACCTTTATTTGTTGGCTTGTATGTGTTTGCCTTTATCGTTTTAGGCATTCATTTAAACCACGGTTTTCAATCTGCATTTCAAACATTAGGTCTTAATCATAAAAAATATAATCCAATAATAAAGGGAGCAAGTGTTTTGTTCTGCATAGTGGTTGCTGTTGGTTTTTCTTCAATTGCACTGTTCCATTTTTTTAATGTTTAGGTAAATAAATTGATTTAATATCATGACAAAATTAGATTCAAAAATTCCGGAAGGAACAATAGATAGAAAATGGGAAAACTATAAATCTCATTCCAATTTAGTTAACCCTTCAAATAGAAGAAAACTTGATGTTATTATCGTTGGGACTGGATTGGCTGGCGGTGCTGCTGCTGCAACTCTTGGAGAGGCAGGTTATAATGTAAAAGCATTCTACTTTCAAGATAGTCCTCGTAGAGCTCATTCTATTGCGGCTCAAGGAGGAATAAACGCTTCAAAAAATTATCAAAACGATAATGATAGTGATTATCGTTTATTTTATGATACCGTTAAAGGTGGCGATTATAGAGCCCGAGAAGAAAATGTTTATCGTTTGGCAGAATTAAGCGGCAATATTATTGATCAATGTGTGGCACAAGGTGTTCCTTTTGCCAGAGAATATGGTGGCACTTTGGCTAACCGTTCATTTGGAGGAGCACAAGTTTCAAGAACTTTTTACGCTTCAGGAGCAACAGGCCAACAACTGTTGTTAGGAGCCTACAGTTCTATGAATCGTCAAATAAAAGCTGGCAAAGTAAAGTCATACAATCGTCACGAAATGATTGATGTGGTGGTGGTTGACGGAAAAGCTAGGGGTATTATTACACGAGATTTAGTTACTGGAAAAATAGAGCGATTTGGTGCTCACGCTGTAGTTATTGCTACTGGAGGTTATGCTAATGTTTATTATTTATCTACCAACGCAATGGCTTGTAATGCAACAGCAGCATGGAAAACCTATAAAAAGGGGGCTTATTTTGCTAATCCTTGTTTCTGTCAAATTCATCCAACATGTATTCCTGTTTCTGGCGAACTTCAAAGCAAATTAACCTTAATGTCAGAATCATTGAGAAATGATGGAAGAATATGGGTTCCAAAAAATATTGAAGATGTAAAGGCAATTCGTGAAGGTAAATTAAAACCTACTCAAATTTCAGAAGAAAATAGAGATTATTATTTGGAAAGACGTTATCCTGCTTTTGGTAATTTGGTGCCACGAGACGTGGCTTCAAGAGCAGCAAAAGAACGTTGTGATGCTGGTTATGGTGTCAACAAAACTGGTTTTGCTGTTTATCTAGATTTTCAAGATGCTATCAATCGTTTAGGAGATAAAACAATAAGAGAGCGTTATGGTAATTTGTTTGATATGTACGAAAACATTACTGGAGACAACCCCTACTATACACCAATGATGATTTATCCAGCTTCCCACTATTCTATGGGCGGCATTTGGGTAGATTATGAAACCATGACTACCATTCCTGGTTTATACGCCATTGGAGAAGCTAATTTCTCCGACCACGGAGCCAATCGTTTAGGAGCTTCTTCATTAATGCAATGTTTATGTGATGGATATTTTGTTTTACCAGCAACTATTTCAAATTATTTAGCCAACGACATCCACACCGGACCAATCAATACCAATACACCTGAATTTGAAAAAGCAGAAATCGATGCCAATAATTTAATAAAAAAATTATTCGATATAAAAGGAACAAAAAGTGTTGATTATTTCCACAAAAAACTAGGATTGTTGATGTGGGACAAAGTAGGTTTATCTAGAAATGAAAAAGGATTAAATGAAGCAATTGCTGAAATTAAAACCATTCGTGAAAACTTTTGGAAAGATGTAAAAGTTACAGGAAAAGCAGACCAAATGAACAACGAATTAGAAAAAGCAATTCGTGTTGCCGACTTTTTAGAATTAGCAGAATTAATTGCAATTGATGCATTAAATAGAAATGAATCATGCGGTGCTCACTTCAGGGAAGAATCACAAACCGAAGAAAACGAAGCAAAACGTAATGATAATGACTATAAGTATGTGTCGGCTTGGCAATATACTGGAGAAGGAAATCAACCTACCCTGCATAAAGAAGAGCTTACTTTTAATGCTATCGAATTAAAACAACGTAATTATAAATAAAATAGCCATTGTTTTAGGTGATAATTTTTGGCAAAATACTACTTAAAGCAATTGTTCAATTTTCAAATTGAAAAATATGGATTTTACATTAAAAATATGGCGACAAGAAAATGCCACCGCTAAAGGAAGTCAACAAGAATATAAAGTTAAAGATATTTCATCAGACACTTCTTTTTTAGAAATGCTAGATGCATTAAACCAACAATTGGTTGAAAAAGGTGAAGATGTTATTTCTTTCGACAATGATTGTAGGGAAGGGGTTTGTGGTACTTGTTCTTTATATATTAACGGAGAAGCACATGGTCCAAAAAAATTAGTAACTACTTGTCAGCTATACATGCGTTCATTTACTGATGGACAAACCATTTATATTGAACCATTTAGAGCTAACGCTTTTCCAGTAATTAAAGATTTAGTTGTTGACAGAAGTGCTTTAGATCGTATTCAACAAGCTGGAGGTTATACTTCTTTTAACACAGGGAGTGCTCCAGAAGCGAATGCAATGCCCATTGCTAAAGAAGATGCTGCTGCAGCATTTGATGCAGCAGAATGTATAGGTTGTGGAGCTTGTGTAGCTACTTGTAAAAACGCTTCTGCCATGTTATATGTTTCTGCAAAAGTATCGCAATTTGCATATTTACCACAAGGCAAAGTAGAGGCCGCAGAACGCGTGTTAAACATGGTTGCTCAGATGGATACTGAAGGTTTTGGTAATTGCACCAATACTGGAGCTTGCGAGGTAGAATGTCCTAAAGGAATTTCTATAAAAAACATTGCAAGAATGAATAGAGAATTTATGTGTGCTTCATTAACCTCAGAATAGAATAACTTTAAATTATTATTTAGCCTTGACGATAAATGTCAGGGCTTTTTTATTGTAAATGTAAACATGATGAAAAAAACTATAATTCTTGGTGCAAGCAGCAATCCAGAAAGATACGCTTATAAAGCGACTGTAAAACTGGCAAATCATGGTCATGAAGTTTTTCCTATTGGCTTAAAAGCTGGAACTATTGAAGGACACGAAATTTTATTGAATAACCCCATAATTAAAGATGTAGATACGGTTACCCTTTATGTAGGGCAAAAAAATCAACCCCCTTATTATGATTACATTTTAAATCAAATAAAACCCAAACGTATTATCTTTAATCCTGGAGCTGAAAACGCTGAATTAGAAAAAATGGCACAAGAAAAAGGGATTGAAACTGAAGTAGCTTGTACGCTTGTGTTGTTATCGTTAGGAAATTATTAACTACTTTTATTTGTTCAAAAAATTATTCATGTCAAAAACTATATTTATTACTGGTGCAACTTCTGGTTTTGGAAAAACAATAGCAGAAATCTTTGCAAAAAATGGAAATAATGTAATCATTACAGGAAGAAGAAATGAAAGATTGGAGCTTATTTCAAAAAAACTCTCCTCAAAATATGGTGTAAAAGTTTTTCCCTTGTGTTTTGATGTGAGAATAAAAAAAGAAGTGGACGCTGCAATCACATCACTTCCAAAAGAATGGAGAAACATAGCTGTTTTGGTTAATAATGCTGGTTTAGCTAGTGGTTTTGGAAAAATACAAGATGGAAAATTTGACGATTGGGACAAAATGATTGACACCAACATTAAGGGCTTGCTATATGTTTCAAAAGCCATTTTCCCTATTATGATTAACAATAAAAAAGGACATATTATAAATATAGGTTCTACTGCCGGAAAAGAAGTTTACCAAGGTGGAAATGTTTATTGTGCAAGTAAACATGCTGTTGATGCTATTTCTAAAGCAATGCGTATGGATTTGTTGGAATATGGAATAAAGGTTACTCAGATTTGTCCAGGTGCAGCAGAAACAGAATTTTCGGAAGTTCGTTTTCATGGGAACAAAGAACAAGCTAAACAGGTTTACAAAGGATACCAACCAATGACCGCAGAAGACATTGCATCTGTTACTTATTACGTAACCACACTTCCGGAAAATTTATGCATCAACGATTTAGTAGTAACTTCTTTAGCTCAAGCGAACAGCTATTATATTGATAGAAAGTGAAAGGGACAGGGGACAATGGAAGGGGAAAAGAGGTTGTGCGTTTGGAGGGGTCAGGTAAAAAAGTTGGGGAATAATATTATTTTTGTAAAAAAAAGCTATCGAA
>PFUQ01000115.1 GCA_002790175.1 Flavobacteriales bacterium CG_4_9_14_3_um_filter_32_8 | reverse complement strand
GTAATCGGCACCAAAATATTTCCCGATAAAAAAACTCATCACAAACATCACCACAAAATAAATGACTAGCGGAATAGCTATTCGAACCACATCCATAGGTATTTGTACAATCAATTCGCCTTTTAAACTAAACATAATGAGAATAGTAAATAACAAGGCAATTAAAGTAATGGGTGAAATAATGGGAACATATTTGTTTTGAAACCAGTCTTCGCCTTTTAATTTTATTAAGGTATAACGGCTAATGATACCTAGTGCAAACGGAATTCCCAAATAAATACCCACACTTTCGGCAATTTGTGCAATACTAATGTTGACTTCAAAACCAGTGTAACCAAAATAAGGAGGTAAAATGGTAATAAAAACATAAGCGTAAACGCTGTAAAGCAACACCTGAAAAATACTGTTTAAGGCGATTAATCCAGCAGCGTATTCTCTGTTTCCGTCGGCTAAATCGTTCCAAACCACTACCATAGCAATGCATCGAGCCAAACCGATTAAGATTAATCCAATCATATATTCTGGGTAACCTTTTAGGAAAAGTAACGCCAAGAAAAACATTAATATGGGTCCAACAATCCAGTTTAAAAAAAGTGAAGCTCCTAAAACTTTAGTGTTTTTAAACACCTCTCCTATTTGTTCGTATTTTACTTTTGCTAAAGGTGGATACATCATTAAAATTAACCCAACAGCCAATGGTATGTTGGTTGTTCCACTCGAAAAGGAATTGATAAAACCGCTACTCGATGGCATAACATAACCTATTGAAACTCCAATTGCCATAGCAAGGAAAATCCAAAGGGTTAAAAATCGGTCGAGAAAACCTAATTTTTTACGTTCTACTACTGGTGCACAATTGTTTGCTGACATATTACTAAGAATAATAAATTTACACATTATTTTTTGTCGGAAGTCGGAAGACGGAAGCACTTCGGTCTTCGGTCTTCCGACTTCTAACCTTTTATTTTGCTAGTTACCCTGTTTTTAGTTTAGAGAAAACGTATAACATTTCTATCCCTATCTCCAATGAACGCTCCTCGTATTTTGCTTTTTGTAAAGGTGTTCCATCAAACTCTTTTGGATCGTTGTAAGGCAAACTTATTCTTTTGGTAGCATTAGGAATAAACGGACAATTTTCTTCGGCATGAGTACAAGTCATCACGGCAGCAAAATTGCTTTGAGGATTAAAGATATCACTATACCTTTTTGAAAAACAAATGATTGAAGGTTGATTCTCATCAAATTTAAAACTATACACCGAATTTTCGTTTTTCGAAAGTTGTTGAATTTTAAATCCGCTGCTCAATAATGTTTGAGTTACTGATGGGTAAAGTGCTGTGGTTTCTGTTCCTCCCGAATAACAAAAAACATTCGGAATGTTATAAAAACTTGCCGCCGTTTGAGCCCAAATTTGAGCCAAATGGCTTCTTCTGGAATTGTGCGTACAAATAAAAATGAGGTCAGTTATTTCGTTATTATTCCGTTTGTTTTGAATAAAATCAACCAAACCCATTAAGGCAGATTTACGCTCTTCGCTAATCTCATCAAACTTGGTAACAAGTTGTTCAATGAGTAAATTAAGTTCTTTTGTAATCATCTTAACAACATCCTGAATTTGGTTCACAACACGATTTTTGTCCATAAACGGTTACGCTAAAAATACCGAATTCGCCAAGTTTGTATTGTTCAATTTCTTGAGTCGAAAGATATTTTGAAAGTATTTCGTTGGGAAGCACCACTGGTTTTTCTTTTTGAATGCTAATTGCTGTAAAACCAGCATTATGAATAATATTCATGTAATCATTCAATTGAATAGCTCCAGAAACACAACCAGCATACATTTCAGCATCGTTTTTTAAATTAGCTGGTAAATTACCTTTTAGCACCACGTCAGAAACACTAAAATGTCCGCTAGGTTTTAACACCCGATACATTTCGGCAAACGCTTTTACTTTATCAGGAACCAAATTTAACACACAATTACTGATGACCACATCAATTCTATTGCCACCAATCGGCAAACTTTCTACATCGCCCAATCTAAACTCCACATTGTTGAAATTTAACTTTTCGGCATTTTCTCTAGCTTTTGTTATCATTACTTCGGTCATGTCCACCCCAATAACTTTGCCTGATTCTCCAGTTAAAGCTCTTGCAACAAAACAGTCATTTCCAGCACCAGAGCCTAAATCTAAAACGATGTCGCCTTTGTTTATTTGGGCAAATTCGGTTGGAATTCCGCAACCCAAACCTAAATCGGCATCAGCATTATAACCACCCAATTTGGTATAGTCTTCCGCAAATACGGCATAATCAACGGTACAACAACCACCTGCTCCACAACAACTGGTTTCATTTTCTGTTTTTGATTGTAAAGCAATTTCGCTGTATTTGTCCTTTACAATTTGTTTTAATTCTTCTGAATTTTTCATATCTTTTATTTTTAACGTCATCGCGAGGAACGAAGCAATCTCATTCTCCTTTCTCAATGACGAAGTTTAACAACATTTATTTTTTTCTGAATAACTACTCATCAATAAGATACTTATTTCTTCCAGCTCCCTCCATACTTTGTCGTCAACGCAATAACAAGTTTTTGCACCTTCAATATCACCTTTAATGATGCCAACATCTTTTAATTCTTTTAAATGTTGAGAAATAGTAGATTGTGATAAGGGAAGTTCTTCCACAATATCACCACAAATACACGATTTTTGGTTGATTAGAAATTCGATGATAGCAATACGTGCAGGATGACCTAAGGCTTTAAATAATTCAGCTTTTCGGTTTTGTTTTGAAGTAAAATTATTGGATTTTGTAGTTCCCATGTTCATTTATTTATCGCAATATTACGATAAATAAATGGAATAAGATTATTTATTAAAAATATTTTTTCATAGCTTCAGTAAAGTCAGCAGGAGCCAAACATGGTTTCATGGTATTTTTATTAAAAAATACCAATGTAGTTTTTGCTTCATTAAGCAACAATCCTTCTGCATTAAATGTTTGATAAGTAAAATGAATGCGTGCTTTAGGCAACTCAGTAACGGTAGTTTCTATTGTTAATTCGTCATCGTAAAAAGCAGGTTTAAAATATTTAATAGAAAAATCTAAAACTGGCAAAGCAATTCCTTCGTCTTCCATTTTACGGTAACTAAATCCCAATTGGCGAATAGATTCAACTCTGGCAACTTCAAAATAAGAAGCATAATTTCCATAATAAACGTAGCCCATCATGTCAGTTTCAGCATATCTTACTCTTATTTTTGTTTTAGATTTATACATGCAAATTTTATATTAATTTAGTCAGCGAAAATAATCATATTCTTTTGAGAAAAAGTATTTACTATAGCATCTTTCTTTTACTTGTATTGTTAATTATACAATGCAGTCCTGCTAAGTATTTCACCACAGACCATTCGTTAATTAATATGGATTCTAGTATGGTGAACGACCTACAAACCGATTCATTAATAAAACCTTATCGCGAAAATTTAGAAAAAGAAATGAATGAGGTTTTGGTAATTGCTGCTGAAGAATTTCCAATTGAAAAGGGAAAAGCTCAAACCAAACTGGGTAACTTAGTTGCTGATTTAAGTTTGGAAATAGCCAATCAACTTTATCAACCTGTAGACAATGATAGCATTGATTTCTGTCTTTTAAATTTCGGTGGATTAAGAACCTCGTTACCAAAAGGAGAAATAACAAAAGGTAAAATTTTTGAATTGATGCCTTTTGAAAATGAATTGGTGGTGGTAACAATAAGTAAAGAAGCTTTTAACTCTTTAGTTAATTATTTGTTTCAGGTTGGTGGGCAACCAATCTCTAAAGGTTTAACCTTAGTCGAGTATTTAGAACAGCACAGTGATGTATTGGATATGTATTTTCTAATCAAAGAGAATAAATACAGGATAAATAGTGAGTTCAAAATATTAACTTCTGATTATTTAGCTAATGGTGGAGATAACATGAGTTTCTTTTCCAAACCAATTAAAATTGAGCCTTTAAATATTAAATTGAGAGATGCTATAATAAAATACTGTGAAAGTGAAAATAGAAAAGGAAATAAATTGACGAGTGTTTTGGATGATAGAATAATCCTCGATAAATTGAGATTAAAATGAATAACAGAAGAAAATTTATCAAACAAACTTTAATCGGTTCTCTAGGTTTAACTATCCTAAACCTGATTCCTTTTCGTTCTTTTGCTGCTAATAAAAAGAAGTACACTAAAATCACCATTCTGCATACGAATGATGTTCATAGCCATATTGAGCCATTTCCTACTAAAGACCCAAAATATCCAGGTTTAGGAGGTGCTGCACGAAGAGCGACATTAATAAATAAAATAAGAAGCGAAGAAAAAAATGTTTTATTATTTGATGCCGGAGATATTTTTCAGGGAACTCCTTACTTTAATAAATATAAAGGAGAACTGGATTTTAAGTTGATGAGTTTAATGCAATATGATGCTGCAACCATCGGTAATCATGATTTTGATAATGGAATTGAGGGGTTAAATGATATGCTACCATTTGCAAAATTTCCTTTCGTAAATGCCAATTACGATTTTAAAAATACTGTATTAAAAGATAAAATTCATGAGCATATTACCTTTTTAAAAGATGGAGTAAAAATTGGTGTTTTTGGTTTAGGAGTGGAACTGGATGGTTTAGTAGATAAAAAAAACTATGAAAAAACAATTTATAACAATCCCCTTCCAATTGCTAACAAAATAGCAGCCTATTTAAAGGAAACTGAAGGTTGTCAACTTGTTATTTGTCTATCACATTTGGGTTATGAACACCCTTTAAATAAAATATCTGATTTAATTTTAGCAAAAAATACAAAAAACATTGACTTAATTATTGGTGGACATACCCATACTTTTTTAGAAAAACCAACTGAGATAAAGAATCTTTCTTCGGCGATAACATTGATAAATCAAGTTGGTTGGGCAGGAGTTAATTTAGGCAGAATAGATTTCTTTATTACTAATACTAACAAAGATTATTTTCTTAAGTCAGAGAACATTAGAGTAGAATAAAAAGTTTTTAAAAAAACAATAGCTAAAAAGTTTTTTTTTTCACTTTTTTATTCAAATATTTGTTAGAGAGAAATTAGAACACCACTTTTAAACGGAAAGTGTTGAATTTGAGTTAATTAAAGTATTAAATAAGGTGAATTTATTTATCAACAGCTAACTCTTATCATCATTTGTTAAATTTCGAACAACTATTTATATTTTAACTATTTAATACAGGAGCTTATAAAATGCAAAAAGATTTTAATTTAGTGTGGGAGAATTGCCTTCAAGTAATCAAGGATAATGTAAGTTTACAGAGCTACAAAACTTGGTTTGATCCAATAACTCCAATTAAATTAAAAAATGATGTACTAACTATACAAGTTCCTAGTCAATTTTTTTACGAATGGTTAGAAGAACATTATGTAAATATTCTTAAAAAAACAATAAAAAAAGAATTAGGTCCAGAAGGCAGATTGGAATATAGCATTGTTATGGAAAATAGCCATTCGGGTTCAAAACCATATACAGTTAAAATTCCTGCAACCAATAGACAAGCTCTTAAAAACAACCCTGTTTCAATGCCATTAGATTTAAATAAAGATAAATCTATAAGAAACCCATTTATTATTCCTGGACTTAAAAAGATTAACATTGATTCTCAGTTAAACCCTAACTATTCCTTTAGTAATTTTGTAGAAGGAGATTGTAACCGATTAGCCAGATCTGCTGGTTTTGCTGTGGCAAAAAATCCTGGCGGTACTGCTTTTAATCCTTTATTAATTTATGGTGGTGTAGGTTTAGGAAAAACTCATTTGGCTCATGCCATTGGAATTGACGTTAAAAATAGATTCCCCAACAAAACAGTTTTATACGTTACATCAGATAAATTCACACACCAATTTATTGATGCTGTTAGAAATAATGAACAAAATGATTTTATTCATTTCTATCAAATGATTGATGTATTAATTATTGATGATGTTCAATTTTTTGGAGGAAAACCAAAAACACAAGATGTTTTCTTTCATATTTTCAACCATTTACACCAATCTGGCAAACAAATTGTTTTAACTGCTGATAAAGCTCCTGTTGAAATAATTGGTATGGAACAACGATTGCTCTCTAGATTTAAATGGGGATTAGCAGCCGATATTCAAGCTCCCGCACTAGAAACTAGAATTGCTATTTTGGAGAAAAAAATGTATCAAGAAGGATTGGATTTGCCCAAAGATGTGATTGAGTACATTGGATATAGCATCACTACTAATGTTCGTGAGTTAGAAGGTGCATTAATTTCAATTCTAGCACAATCTTCCTTAAATAAAAAAGCGGTTAACTTAGATCTTGCCCGTCAAATGGTTGACAAGTTTGTTAAAAATACGGCTAAAGAAGTTTCTATCGATTACATACAAAAAGTAGTTTGCGATTATTTTGATATGGCAATTGATATGCTAAAATCTAAAACTAGAAAAAGAGAAGTGGTACAGGCTCGTCAAATTGCCATGTATTTTTCTAAACAAATGACTAAATCTAGCTTGGCAACTATTGGTATGAACTGCGGAGGAAAAGACCATGCAACAGTGCTACATGCATGCAAAACCGTTAACAACCTTATGGATACCGATAAACGGTTTAGAGGTTATATCGACGATTTAAAGAAAAAAATTAGCTTACAATAACATCAACTGATGTCATGTATAAAGAAGCAAAAGCAATCCCGAGTAATCGGGATTATTTTGCACTAACTAAATGGGAACTTTTTTAGTTCCTGTTTTTATTTTATCAAATGGGATTTCTGAATAGAAAATACAAAACACCTGAACATTACCAGCCCATCAGCAAAAAAGGACAACAAATTCTCTTTTATTTTATGATAGGACTAATTGTTATCTCAGCTATTTATATTTTATCTTTTTACCAATGAAAAAAATTCTGTTCGTTTGGTTAGGAAACATTTGTCGTTCTGCAATTGCCGAAGGAATTTTACGAAATAAAATAGATACTCAACAACTAAATTTAGTTGTTGATTCGGCAGGAACATGCTCCAACCATGTTGGACAAGCTCCAGACCAAAGAATGCAACAAAAGGCAATAGAACATGGTTTATCCATTTCAAAACAAAGAGCTCGACAATTTTCAGTAACCGATTTTGATGATTTTGATTACATCTTTGCTATGGATAATTCCAATTATCAAAATATTTTACGTTTAGCAAAAAACGAAAACGATCGTTTAAAAGTCGAATTGTTTTTAAATTTAAGTTTCCCTCACCAGAATTTAGATGTTCCCGATCCATATTTTGGAGGAGAGCAAGGATTTGAAGATGTTTACCAACTCGTAAATTCAACTTGTACAATTTTACTAAACCAACTTAAAAATGAGCAATAAAGGCACTCTCTATCTAATTCCTGTTACGTTAGGAGATTCTCCTATTGCACAAGTTATACCTAGCTTTAATACTGAAATTATTAATGAAATTGATGTTTATATTGTTGAAAATATTAAAACTGCTCGACGGTTTTTAAAAAAAAGTGGGCTTCTTAAAGAAATTGATGAACTTACTTTTTTTGAACTTAACAAAAGAACTCACAGCACTGAGTTAAGTAAATTTATTAAACCCATTTTTGATGGAAAAAATGTTGGAGTAATGTCTGAAGCAGGTTGCCCTGGAGTAGCCGACCCTGGAGCAGACATTGTTGCTTTAGCTCAACAAAAAAATATTAAAGTTGTTCCTTTAGTTGGACCTTCTTCTATCCTATTAGCATTAATGGCTAGT
The DNA here is from genome assembly GCA_002790175.1 of Flavobacteriales bacterium CG_4_9_14_3_um_filter_32_8. Lineage (GTDB taxonomy): Bacteria > Bacteroidota > Bacteroidia > Flavobacteriales_E > Vicingaceae. Next base: position 14,137 of record PFUQ01000115.1, on the reverse strand, counting down.
GGATTTAATGGACAAAGTTTTTGCTTTAATGGTTATTTACCAAAAGAACAAAAAGATAGGATAGGTAAGCTAAAAGAGTTGGAAAGAAGAGTGAAAACGCAACAACAAACTCAACTATTTATTGAGACTCCTTTTCGAAACGACAATATTTTGGAAGACTTACTAAAAAATTGTTTTGCTACCACCCTACTTTGTATTGCTGTTGATATTACGTTACCTTCCGAAAGAATAACCACTAAAACCATTGAAGAATGGAAAAAAATTAAACTCAACCTCAACAAACGACCTTGTATATTTTTGATTGGATAATTAGTTCGTTTTCACAAAAGTTTTTCTACCCATTCCTTTCTCCGAACTCAAAGTGATTAAATAATATCCTTGTGCTAAATCACTTAAATCAAGCACATCTTTATTCACATCAATATATTCTTTTGATAAAATTAACCTTCCGTAGATATCCATTAAATTCATTTTGGCGGTCACCTTCTCTGTGCCAAAAGAAAGAATTAAATTATCTTTTGTTGGATTTGGATACAAATTAAAACCAATGGCATTGTATTCATCAATTGAAACCAAAGTTATAGGAGAAATGTTTGACATAGCATTTTCAACTCCACTTTTAAATGAACCAAGATAAGTACAAGGAGAAGGTAAATTAACTCCAATGGCATAATATAAACTACCAACCATAGGATTAACATCTGTGTAAGCTGTAAAAGATGTTGAGATAGAATCGTATAATGCAATAGTTATGGGTGAAGTTCCACGGTAAATATAAAAAGTAGAATAACTAAATCCAGTATATGGATTCCAGCTTAACTGTGGGTAATTTGTAACTGGATTAACTGATGTAGCTAAATGGATAGTTTGATGATAGTTGCTAATTTTTACCACTCCACAGGTATCTACCGTTTCTAGTCGATATCGAAATGCTTGTTGAATTGGATTAGATAAAGTATCGGTAAAAGTTGATGGATTTCCTGATAATACATTACCAATTGTTGAATATACACCAGCTGTAGTGGTTTCTTTTTGCACATTAAATTCTCCAACAAACAACGAATCTTCAACCCAACTAATCGTATTTTTATTAATTAGGTTGTCTGTAGTTACTTTACACAATTGATGTGCACTAATTACTGGACAAAAAATATTACTACTATCACAAGCCACAGCTGTACCACCTGTTTGAGTTATTGATATAGTATCTGGTAGATTTGAATAATTAGTAATCATTATTTTATAATAACCAAATTGTACATTAAAACTAATAGTAGGGGAACCAATACTAAAATCACAATTTACACTTGGTGAAGAAAAATTACAATCCAAAGAATCATTCAAAGGTCCCCAAGCAATATAATCTATATCACTAGAACTATTAGATGATGAAACATTAATCATAATATTGCCAGGTGTACAAACTCCAAAATAGAGCCAAAGTGGGTTAGTTTGGTTTCCTAAACATTCATAATTAATTAGGGTATCCGAATTTACAACAAAAGTAGTAAGTGGATAAGTATATACAATTCCTGATTCAAACAAATATGGAGTAGAGCAATTGTTTTGTGAAGTGGCTTGGAATGAAAAAAGTCCAACACAACTAATCAATAAAAATTGGCTTAATTTTTTCATAATGAACGATTTAAGAACAATCAAATATAAGTAAAAATCATCAATAATCAATTATTTTTAATTTTTATTTTCTAACAGTCAATACTATTTTTAATTTCATTTGTGTTTTTTTGTTCTTTTTTATCAGTTTTAAAATCTATTTTAAAAACGTTATTTTGTGCAACCTAAAAATTGAAAAGAAAAATATACTTTTAAAAAATGCAAAAAACACTAATTGTTATTATCGATAGTTTTTATTTTTTGTTTAAACGCTTTTTGCCTTTAAAAACTTATCGTTATGCAGTTTGTGGTGGCAGCAATGTAGTGCTTGATATGTGCTTGTATTTTTTATGCTATAATTTTGTGTTAGCAAAACATAATGTCGATTTACAGTTAGTGGTGTTGAGTCCACACATTGCTTCTTTATTTTTTGTTTTCCCCATTACTTTTATGACAGGTTTTGCCTTAAATAAATACATTACATTTCAAGAATCTAACTTACCTGGGAGAATACAATTGATAAGATATTTATTAGTTGGATTAAGTGGGTTTGTGCTCAGTTATTTTTGCATGAAATTGTTGGTGGATGTACTCCACTTTTATCCAACTCCTTCCAGGTTCATCACCATTATTATTGCTGTTATTTACAGTTATATTTTACAAAACAAGTTTAGTTTTAAAGTAAAAACTGACGTTTAGTTGGTATCAATTGCTCTGTATTTTAACAACAACACTTTTAGGCTATGTTGTTCTTGTTCTCCTAAAAGCATTAATAACTCATTAGCTCCTTTAAAAACTGGGATGTCAGAATAATAGTTATCTCTGGCAAAGTGGATGTATTTTAACACTTTAAAAGCATTAAACCAATTGTAAAAGAGTTTAACAAAATGAGTTGTTGAAGTACTGTTTTTTCTAATTTTTAATAAATTCACTTCAAAATCGATGGTTGTTAAAAATGCCTGAACTGTTTTTGGGATAGTAATTTCATGGGTATATAAATCAGCAACTCTATCACAAAATTGTTTTAGGTCGATAAACGATTTTATTGAATAACTTAATAATTCCTCTTTATCTTCATTGAGCCAATTTTGTATGGCTTTTCCTGTTCCAAAAGGAACTCTTTCTGAAACTCGAGGTGAGGGAATAACTTTGGTCGTTTTTAGTTCTGTAAAATTTCCTAAAGGAATAATTTTATGTAAAAAATAAAAATCTTCACCAGCTTTTCGCTTATTCATGCCATTTTGTTTCTGATAGGTGATACTTCTAACTGCCATACTAGAACCGATGGTGTGGAAAGCATAAGGAAGTCCACAATAATTAATGGCATTTTTATAATATCGTAAATGCAATTCGTATTGCAGAATTCCATTATAAATTTTATCAGAAAATTCATCCCCTTCAATTGGGTGTTCAAAATGAATAGAACAAGCAAGAGTTCTCGAGTGTTTGATAAAATGCTTTTCGACTTCCACTAAATAGTTAGTATCACATTTGGCATCGGCATCAAAACAAAGAATAATACCATTTGGGTTATTTATTGTCTCCAATCTTCGCACAGCTTCATCCATTCCAATTTTACGTGCCAAACCAACACCTGCATCTTTTGCTGGCAGTTGATTTTCATCTAAAAAATAAAATTTAATTTTACGCTGTTGGTTTTCTTTCATCCATTTTTTGGCTTGAATGAAGGTTTGTTTATTTTGTTGTATTTCAACTTCCTTTGCAATTTCAGAAGCATTAATAACCGTAATTACTTCTACACCACAACTTGGTAAATCACAATGTGCTAAACTTTGCAAAGAAGAAACTAAGTTTGGTTCATTAAAACAGGGGATAACTACAATAATTCCTACATCTGAAGCTACTTTATCAGCTATTAATTGTTCTCGAACAGAAAATCTATTTAAATAATAATTCACTTGATAAAGATAAGCTTATATACTCAAATCACTCCGCTTTCCGTCCGTCAGCTAACGGATGACTTACTCTTTTTGCCGTTATACCGCAACCAAATAGCTTCTCGAGTTATTTTAAAATTTGGTTGTCCTTGTAAATGGGACATTATTGAAACTAAGCAATCCCGAATAATCGGGACTTACAAAGTTTCAGTATATTTAAAATTAAAGAATTACATCTTCTCTTCCAAATATTTTCCTGTACTACTTGATTTACAATGAATTAAATCTTCTGGGGTTCCATTAAAAATTAATTCTCCACCATTTATTCCCCCTTCTGGTCCTAAATCTATTACCCAATCAGCACTTTTTACCACATCTAAATTGTGTTCCACAACAATTACAGAGTGTCCTTGAGCAATTAGAGCATTTAAGGCTTTTAATAATTTTTTGATGTCGTGAAAATGAAGACCTGTTGTTGGTTCATCAAAAATAAAAAGCAAATGAGCATCACTTTCCTTTTTTGACAAAAATGAAGCCAATTTAACTCGCTGGGCTTCACCTCCACTAAGTGTATTAGAAGATTGTCCTAGCTGAACATATCCCAACCCAACTTCTTGTAAAGGCAATAATTTATGAATTATTCGTTGTTCGTTGTTTCCATTAAATTGAACAAAAAATTCGATGGACTCATCGATGGTTAATTCCAAAACATCAGCAATATTTTTTTCTTTAATCTTAATTTCCAATACTTCTTCTTTAAATCGTTTTCCTTTACATTCTTCGCAAGTCAAATGAATATCAGCCATAAACTGCATTTCAACAGTAATTTCTCCTTCACCTTTACAAATATCACATCTCCCTCCATCAACATTAAAAGAAAAATGAGCAGGTTGATAACCTCTTGTTTTAGCTAACAATTGTGAAGCAAATAAATTCCGAATTTCATCGTAAGCTTTTACATAAGTTACTGGGTTGGAACGAGAGGATTTTCCTATAGGATTTTGATTGATGAACTCCACCCCTTTTATGCTGTCTATATCACCTTCAATTTTATCAATTAAACCAGATTGCTCTGAATAGCCTTCAAACATTTTTTTTAAAGATGATAACAGACAATTTTTTACCAATGATGATTTTCCAGAGCCACTCACTCCTGTAACTACCGTAAGTGTGTGCAATGGAAACTCCACATCGATACCTTTTAAATTGTTTTCGCGAGCTCCTTTAATACTAATTCTTTTTTTCCATAATCTTCGTTTGGCAGGAATTTCTATCCGTTCTTGTCCATTAATATACTTTGCCGTTAAACTTTTCCCGTTAGTTTTTAATTCATTAAAATTACCTTGAAAAACAATTTCTCCTCCCAAACGACCTGCTTCTGGACCTAAGTCAATAATTTCATCAGCGGCTTTAATAATATCTTCATCGTGTTCAACAACAATTACCGTATTGCCTAAATTTTGTAAATCTTTTAAAACTCCAATCAATTTTTCGGTATCTTTAGAGTGTAAGCCGATACTTGGTTCATCTAAAATATACATTGACCCCACCAAACTACTACCTAAGGATGTTGCTAAATTAATTCGTTGAGATTCGCCTCCTGAAAGTGTTGATGAAAGTCGATTTAGAGTTAAATAACCCAACCCAACTTTGGTTAAGTATTTTAATCGGTTGGTTATTTCAGTAACTAATCTGTTGGCAATTTCCACATCGTGTTTATTTAATTTTAAGGTTACAAATAATTGTTCCATTTGATGAACTGGCATTAACACAAAATCGGTAATGGATTTACCATCTATCTTCACATAATTGGCATCTTTTCTTAATCGAGTTCCTCTACAATCATTACAAATGGTTTTTCCACGATACCTAGATAGCATCACTCGATATTGAATTTTATAACTTTTGTCTTCCACCATTTTAAAGAACTTATTAAGTCCTTTAAAAAATTTATTACCCTTCCAAACCAGTTGTTTTTGTTCGTCAGAAAGTTCATAGAAAGGCTTGTGAATAGGAAAATTAAACTCCATCGCATGCATTAGAAGCTCATTTTTCCAAACTTGCATTTTTTCGCCTTTCCAGCAAACAATAGCATCTTCGTATATCGAAAGATTTTTGTTAGGAATCACTAAATTTTCATCTATTCCTATCACACTTCCGTAACCTTCGCAAGTTTTACAAGCTCCAATCGGATTATTAAAACTAAAAAAATGAACATCTGGTTCTTGAAATTCCATTCCGTCCGCTTCAAATCTATTGCTAAAAGATTTAGATTGGATTTTTTCACCATCAATAATTATTACCTCACAAGCTCCATTTCCTTCAAAAAATGCAGTTTCAACACTATCGTAAATTCTGCTAATATTATCATCATTGTTGTCAATAATAAACCTATCAATTAACAGATTTAATTTATTGGTGTCAATTTTAGTTGAATCAATTTTATCAAGTCGTTCTATTTTATTATCCAACCAAATACGAGTAAACCCTTGTTTTAACAATAAATTGAGATGTTCTTTTATATTATTGTTTTTAATTTCTATTTCAGCCAATAAAATTACATTTACTCCATTCTGTAATGCATTAATATATTCAGCAATACTTTCTGTTGTATCTCGCTTCACCTCTTTTCCTGAAATGGGAGAATATGTTTTTCCTATTCGAGCAAATAAAAGTTTTAAATAATCATAAATTTCGGTAGATGTGCCAACAGTAGATCGTTTGTTCACTGTATTTACTTTTTGTTCGATGGCAATTGCAGGGGCAATACCATAAATATGGTCAACCGCAGGTTTTTCTAATTTACCCAAAAACTGACGAGCATAAGAAGATAAACTTTCTACATACCTTCGCTGTCCTTCTGCAAATAAGGTATCAAAAGCCAAAGAAGATTTTCCTGAACCAGATAACCCAGTAATAACTACCAACTTATTGTGAGGAATTGTAACGTCAATATTTTTTAAATTATGCACTTTTGCACCCTTTACATAAATATATTTTTTAGGGTTAAATGGTTCGTTAACCGAAATAGGCATAATTAATAATCCGTGTTAATTTTTGTTAAAGAATTCAAATTTACTTTTCTTTTTAGTAGTTTTGGTAAACAAAAAAATATTTTTGTCGTACAATAAAAAAAATTATACATCGTTATTTAGTTTGTTGTATATTAAAAAAAATTAAAAAAACGCCTATAAGTAGTATCTACTCTTTTTAAATAATAAGCTATAGAAGCTACTATTATTATACAATAATAAAAAGGAGGGATATTATGAAACTTTCAAAATTTTCGGATAAGGAACTAGTTCAATCTTACCTAAAAGGTAATGAGTTGGCTATTGAACAATTAATTGTTCGGTTTAAAAAACAAGTTTACACCTATATTATTTGTAAAGTAAGAAATGCTGCTCTAGCTGAAGATATCTTTCAAGATACTTTTATTAAAGTAATCAATACCATTAAAAAAGGCAAGTATAATGATGAAGGTAAATTTTTACCTTGGGTAATGCGAATTGCCCACAATTTAATCATCGATCATTATCGAAGAAAAGTAAAAATGCCATATATTACGGGCAATGATGATTTTGATATTTTCGATGTGATTAGAAGTCCTGATAGCAATGTTGAAGAAAACATGGTGAAAGACCAAATACAGGAAACCATAAAAAAATTGGTTAAACATTTACCTGATGATCAAAAAGAAGTGTTGATGATGAGGTTATACTACGATATGAGTTTTAAAGAAATTTCAGAATCGACTAATGTTAGCATTAATACTGCTTTGGGAAGAATGCGTTATGCATTAATTAACCTAAGAAAAATGGCTGACGAAAAGAATTTATCACTTTCATCCCATTAAGAAAAATTTTGTTATAATTTAGTTAGTTTAAAGGCTCTGGAGTAAAATTCAGGGCTTTTTTTTTATTTATTTTAATTTTATACTAAACCAAATAAATTATCGTTTTATAGCTAATAACATAAAAATTAAACTCTTTTATTATGCCTATGCAAAAATTTACTCACTCTGATTTATTGGAAATATCTAAAAAAGAAGCTAAATTAAAAGCTCTTCTAGGAGGAAAAAAAGTAAAAAAAATGTACTCTCCAAAAAAAGAAACCATTAACAACATACTTAATTATTCTAAAGCATTAAGCATTAGAAAGTCTAAAAATTTAGATTTTTTTGAGTTGATTTTAAATTAATTTCTTTTTAGAAAAAATTTCTAATCTTCCTTATTTAACAGCTATAAGGGAGATTTCTACATTGGCATTTTTTGGTAAGGCGGAAACTTCTACTGTTTCTCTAGCAGGGAAATTTGAATCAAAATAACTTCCGTACACCTCATTTATTTTACTAAAGTTGTTTAGGTCGCTAACAAATATAGAGCATTTAACAACATTGTTAAAATCCATATCTGCTCTAAACAAAACTGCCTTCAAATTTTCCATTACTTGCTTGGTTTCACTTTCTATTGAATCGTCAATTAAAACACCATTTAATGGATTAATGGCAATTTGACCAGAACTGTACAATATATTTCCGACCAATATTGCTTGATTGTAAGGTCCGATAGGAGCTGGGGCATTTGAACTTGTAATTATTTTTTTCATTCTTTATTATCTTAAAATTTTTCTCACAAAAGCAACTGTAAAATAACTCATTAAAAATACACCAGACCAACCTTCCATAATGGATATTCCCCTGCTATAACCCATAGGATAATAATCGCCATAACCAACCGTTAAAAACGTAATTGCACTGTGGTAAAAACAAGTTTGTAAATAAGTTAATTGGTCTGTGGCACCTACGGCATTAACAACATCTCCAATATTAAAGAAATGCAATAAGAGGTAGAGCCAACTGTATAGAACATAGACAACTAACACGCTTAAAAGTACTCTCATTGGACTTGTGGCATAAAGACCCATTTTATCAAAAATTAACCATCTAAATAGGTAATTAGGCATTTTTAAAAGTTTTAGTCCACCTCCTTTTAAGGTTTTTTCATAATCGGCTCTCAGTTCAAATCTTTTAAATTGAATGTAAGCCATGTCTTCATCTTCATATTGCCCACCTAAATGAAAATTTTCCTTTAAAATATTAAACTGTTCAGCTTTTTGGCGTAAAGTAGTGTTCTGTTGATTTTTTATTAAATTTTTAATGTTATTTTCTCTCCAGTCGATAATTATTCTACCTAAGTTTCGCATACCATAAAGGTAAAGCGTATTGAGGTGTACATGATGGTTGTTAGCTGGTTTTAAATCAATAATATCTCTTAAAACAGTGTCTGATAAATCTATTTCTTTCACTTGTTTTACTGTTAAATCTAGAAAAACATCTAACCTAGAACCTTTAAATGAAATGCTTTTGGCAATACATTCTGAAAACGAAACCTGACCTGTACCAAAATTTACATTTTCAAACAAAACCTCAGCATCTCCAAAATTCATTGAATGAAAAGAGATGTCGTTATTACCGAATCTGGTTAATCGAAAATTAAACTTTCCACTAACCATTTCTGCTTCATCAAAAGTAATATAACCATTACCGAAAACTGCTCTTCTAAAATCTACTCTGCCCGTTCCAAATTCAACTTTTCTAAAATCAAGGGATCTGTCCCCGAATTTTGTTTTTTGAAAATTAATTCCCCCTTTCCCAAATTTAGAATAATTGAATTTTACCTTACAGTTATTAAAGTTTACACTATTAAATAAAGCATCGCCATCATTAAAATTAGCATTAACAAAGGAAACTACTCCTCCATGAAAATTGGAAGAGGTGAATAATACTCTATTTAACTTTCCAAACTCTACGTATTGAAAGTTAATTTCTCCATTTCCAAATATCGTATCTATAAATTCTACATCTTCATTGCTTGTGAAACGAGATTGAAAAAAAGAAAGATTTCCGTGTGAAAATATAGTATTGCTAAATTTTGCTTTTCCTTTAAAATTAATTCCAGAAAAATCAGTCAAAAAACTACAATCGAAAAAAGCATTTTCAGCTTCAAAATTATTGATATCAAAAAGTTGAGAAGCGGGTAGATTGATACCTTTTTTAAACTCAGAAATAGAGAAATCTTTCACATAACAACCATTAAGGTTAACATCTTCATTATTTTTTAGATGAATATATATTTCTTCTTTGGTTACTATACCGTATTTTTTTTCTGAAACTAATTTATTGGCAATAAAAGTTTGTACTACTGCTGTTTTTTTATGATTAGCATCAAAGGATTCCTTAATAACTTCGATATTATATGTAACAATGTTTGTTTCCATTACAGCATAAATGTACTGTTTTGAATGAATTTAAGAAATAAGGTGAACTAATAAATGAAAAAAATATTTATTTAACTTTTTCTAAATCATAATACCAATAGGTTGCTCCATTAGCATCAATAGCAGCCAACGATAGGTGACCTTTTTTATTTCTCTTTACAATCGTAATTTGATAATTATTATTTTCTTCTTCTGAACCTATTAATGAAGCATTGTAGGAGTTATAAATTCTTTTTCCTTTGGCATCTGGAGCCATTTGAATTTCAGAATTAATCTTCCATTTTTTAGTAATGTACTCACTAGAATTATCTGATTTTATTTCAGCAGCGACAAAATCGTCCCCTCCAACTCCAAAAATTTGAATACTAATCTTACATTTTTCTCGAACCAATCTATTCTCTGTTGGATTTAAAGATCTGTATTCCTGTCGTTTGCAGTTATAAATGCCATTTTGTGCTTGTATAGAAAAGGCGAGTAGAAAACAAAAAGAAGTTAAAAAAGTTTTCATACGATAAAAGTAATAAAAAAATTAATTACAATTCCAAATTTGTAAAAAAGAGTGCTGAATAGTAATTAAAACAATAAATTTATAGTTGTTCCTTTATTAATTTCACTTACTAAACTAAAACTAGCACCTATTTTCTCTGCCCTATTTTTCATATTAATAATTCCGTTTCCTTGTTGAACTTTTGAACTATCAAATCCTCTACCATCATCTTTTATTTCTAATTTCCATTTATTTGCTAAAGGTACTAGTTGAAGAAATAAGTTTTTAGCTGAAGAATACTTTATGATGTTGTTAATTGCTTCTTGTATTATCCTCAACAATTCAATTTTTTTGTCGTTACCAAATTCGGGTGGTAATTGGTAAAAGAAATGTGTTTCAATTTCACCTGCTTCTTTTAATTGTAATAATAAAACATCAATCTTGGCTTTTAAATCTATTGGTTCTCTTTCTAAAATTTCGTGAGAGATGTTTCTAATATCTTTAGTTGCTTCTTTTAAGAAATCAAGTGACCTCTCAAAAATTTTTTGAGTATCATAATCTAGTTTTTCAACCTCTTCTCTAATTGCTTTAAACCCCATTTGTGAAGCAATTAATAATTGTTGAATGCCATCGTGTAATTCGCCAGAAATCCGATGTTGCTCTTCAACAACAGCTAAAGAAAGAATTTTTTTACGTTTTATAATTTTAGCATTTATAATTTCTAATAATTCGGTTGGGTTAAATGGTTTGGTAATATAATCATCTGCTCCTAATTCCATTCCTTTTCTAATATCTTCTGTTGTTGTTCGAGCAGTTAAAAATAAAAAAGGAGGAACAAGTTCTTTGTCCATACACTCGTTTAATGCTTTTAACATTTCAAATCCACCCATTTGTGGCATATTTACATCACAAATAACTATAGTTGGTTTTTCTTTTATAACAGCGACAAGTCCTTCTTTACCGTTTATTGCTGTAATTGCTTCATACCCTTTTAGTTCTAAAATATCTTGCAATGATTCTCTAATTGCAGTATCATCTTCGATGATTAGCACTTTGTCTTTTTGAAGTAGCGTTAAGTTCTTCATGGTTTCATAGGTTTTACTAATACGTTTCAATTTTGTAAATCTCAAATTTAATTTATAAAAAACTAGTTGAAATAAAAATTATTACAATCGAACTCCAATAATAGTAACATCATCGGTTTGTTCTTTATTTTTTTTCCAATTTTTAAAATCTCTTGCAATTAATTTTTTCTGATTATTCATTGCCAGATCTTGAAAAGACAAGAGTAATTTTTTTAAATTTTTTGTTTTGTATTTTTTATCTTCTTTGCCTCCAAATTGGTCTCCATAACCATCGGAGCTTAAGTAAATAATGTCGCCTTTTTGATATGGAAAAACTTGTTCTTGAATGTTAAAGCTAGCACCTATTCCGCCAACCGAAGCATTACTTGCTTTTATTTCATATAATTTTTCTCCGATTTCGTTCTCATAAATTCTTAAATTATCTTCGCTAATTGCTGATTTTTTAAATGTTTTAGCATTGATATAGATAGGTCGTTTTGCACCAGCATACTTTAATAATTTTCTATTATCATCAATCGCACACAAGGAAATATCCATACCATCGCCAATATAGTTTTTATGATGAGCCGACATAAATTCACACACTAAATTATTTACTTCTGTTAAAATATTAGCAGGATTTTGATAGCCAAACTGATTGATGACAGTATTTAACATCGTGTAGCAAACCATAGAAATTAATGCAGCGGGTATGCCATGACCTGTGCAATCAGCCACTGCAATTAAAGTAATATCATCAATTTTTTTAACCCAATAAAAATCTCCAGAAATAGACTCTTTAGGTAAATAAAAAATAAAATGTTCGGGAAAAAACTCCTTCATTTCATCGTTACTTGGAAGAATAACATTCTGAACCATTTTTGCTCGCTCTAAGCTATCTAAAAAACCTTTGGCTTTTTCTTTTACTTTTATTTTAAAGTCGCTAATGGCTTCTTTTTTGTTTTTATTACTATCTAAGTGCTGAATTTTTTTTCTAATTTCTACTTTAGTTAATTGAGAGGAAATAATTTGAAGTAATTCGTCTATTTGAAATGGTTTGGAAAGGTAATCGTCTGCACCAAGATTCATTCCGTTTCTAAAATCCTTCATGGTTGCCAATGCACTTAAAAAAATAAAAGGGGTACAATAAAGTTCTGGATTTAATCGAAATGCTTTTACTGTTTCCCAACCATCCATTTCGGGCATCATCACATCACAAAGAACTAAATCTGGTTTTATTTGAATGGCTTTGCTTAATCCTTTCTTTCCATTTTCAACACATTCTACATCATAACCATTTAGCACTAAAATATCAGCAATAGTTTCTCTAATGTTTTTTTCATCTTCTATCACTAATATCTTGCCCATTTTCATAAAGTTAAATCTAGCACAAGTTTACTTGTAATCTATAGAAATACACTGTATTAATTTCCGAATGGTAGTTTTGGGTTTCCCTACAAGATTTTAACTTTTATTATTGGTCAATATGATTTAGAATTTTCAATAATTCATCTTTTTTATCCTGAGAAACTGGAACATAACACCCATCGGACAATAAAAGTGAACCATTTTTACCACGAATATATTTGTCGATAAATTGGGGATTAATGATGGAAGATTTGTGAACTTTTATAAAATTTTTTTTGATCAAAATAGGTTCAAATGCCGACATGGGTTTTGAGATAAGAATATTAGAGCCATCAACCAAAAAAAAATTACAATAAGCTCGGTCTGCCTGACATCTAATTATTTTATCAAAAGCGACTAACTTTAAACCATCGGCAGAAGGTAAAGCAATTTTATTGAATGTATCCAAAGTTTCTTTTGATGTGTTTAAATTTCCTAAATGCAATAATTTTTTTCGAGCATCTAGACGCAATCTAATAATTCCTAAAACTTCTGTGTTATCAAATGGTTTAAGTATGTAATCATCTGCACCTAAACTCATACCATGTCGAATATCTTTTTTTTCAATTTTGGCAGTAAGAAACAGAAAAGGGGGAATAATTTCATCTTTTAAACGTTGATTGATGGCCCCAAGTAACTCAAAACCATCTAATTCTGGCATATTTACATCGCAAAGAACTAAAGCAGGATGATGTTTAATAATGGAGCTATAACCTTCTTTTCCATTATTTGCTGTAGAAACTTGATAACCCGATAACTCTAAAATTTCTTTTAAAGTATCTCTAATATTTTTATCATCTTCTATAACAAGTAAGTGTTCCACTTTAATTATTTTTTAAAACTAGTGTAAACTCAGAGCCTTCATTTAATTTACTACTAACACTAATCTCCCCACCATTTAGTTCGGCATATTCTTTAGCTATGGCTACTCCCAATCCTGTTCCAGGAAAGTCGTTGACATTGGATGCTCGATAAAAAGATTGGAATAAATTTTTTAGTTCATTAGGAGGAATTCCAATTCCAAAATCTTTTATAGAAATAAGCACTCGTTTTCGTTCAAAATTAATGGTTAAAATAGGTGCTGGTCGACCTTTTGAATATTTAAAAGCATTCGAAATTAAGTTAGAAATAGTGTGTTCTAAAAGATGTCCATCAAGAATTAAAGGATAAGGATTTCCCTTTATTACATTCTTAATTTTTCTACCATCCAACTCGATATCATTGTGTTTACTCGTAATTTCTTTAATGATAACTACAACATCTGAAAGTTGATAGTCTGGTTTGATGCTATTCGAATTTACCCTGCCTAATATCAATACATCATTCATTAACTCAGTCATTCTTCCAACCTCCGACTGTATTCTATTGGTTACTTTAAATAATTTTTC